>NZ_JACARS010000084.1:0-42610 GCF_013386485.1 Pseudomonas sp. P7758
CCTAAAGCCCCACCCAACACCGCCGATAACCTCCTACCACCAATCACCACCTGCTCCCCCACACCCGATTCGCTCCCAGCATGCCCGTATGGCACGTCGCATGCTTGCCTCACCCCGGCCCGTCCACATGGAGTACGAGTGAATGCCTGCCCAAGCCCGTTTCATCGAGCACTACCGCAAAGCCGACCGCATCATGCTCGCCCTGATCTGGCTGATGACCCTCTTCTCCCTCGGCCTGGCGTTCTGGCACGACACGCTGCTTCAAGCGCTCTTCATAGGCGGCGGCACCAGCGTGGTGCTGACCCTGGCCTATCGCGTCATCGGCGGCACCCGCCTGATGCGTTGCGCCCTTGGCGTTGGGCTGATGGTGATGGCGGCGTTGCACATCAACCAGGCCCAGGGTGTCATCGAATCGCACTTCGGTATCTTCGCGCTGCTGGCGGTGCTGACGTTCTACCGCGACTGGCTGCCTATCCTGGTGGCCGCCGTCACCATCGCGGTGCACCACGTGGTGTTTCATGCCTTGCAGCATCAGGGTTTCCCGGTGTTTGTGATGGAGCATCACGGCGGCTGGAGCATGATTTTCATCCACGCGTTCTACGTGGTGATGGAGACGGTCGCCCTGCTCTACCTCGCGGTGCACAGCCAGACCGAAGCGGTAGAAAGCCAGGAAATGCTCGAAAAAATGCTCGCCGTCACCACGCAGTTCAGCGGTGAGGCCGTCAAGGGCAGTCCGGAAAAAGTGCATGTCTCCCTTGCCACCCGTTTCGATCACTTTCTGACCCAGATCACCGGCCTGATCGACGGCGTCGCCCGCGACTCCCACGGCCTCGGCCAACTCGGTCAGGAGCTGGCTCACGCCAGCGGCACCCTGGAAAAAGGCGCGCGCCACCAACTGGCGGAAATCGCCCAGATGACCGGTTCCATGCAGCGCATGGAAGATGCCATGGGCCATATCGCCGTGCACGTGGAGCATGCCGTCGAGCACGCGGGGCAAGCCAGCCAGCAGATCATCCGTGGCCAGGAAAGCGTCGGCCGCGCCCAGCTGGAAATCACTCAACTCGCCACCCGCCTCCACGACACTAACGAGACGGTCGAAGGGCTGGCCGTGCAAGCCGAACAGATCGGCTCGGTGCTGGAGGTGATCAACAGCATCGCCAACCAGACCAACCTGCTGGCCCTCAACGCCGCCATCGAAGCCGCCCGCGCGGGTGAGCAAGGGCGCGGGTTTGCCGTGGTCGCCGATGAGGTGCGCAGCCTGGCGCAACGCACGGCGGTGTCGACCCAGGAGATCAAGACGATTATTGAAGGGTTGCAACACGGCAGCCGGCAAGCGGTTGAAGCCATGCACGACAGTCGCCAAGGCGTAGAGCGCTGCGTGGAGGACAGTCAGTTGGCGGTGGAGATGCTGCGGGCGGTGGGCAATGATATTTCGCAGATCGACCAGTTGAATGGGCGGATTGTGTCGACCACCCGTGAGCAATCCACGGCGAATGTGGAGATTGTGGGGCGGCTGCAGTCGGTGCAGAGCATTGCGCAGAATACGGCGCAGGATGTGGAGACGCTGGCCAGGAGCAGTGAGCGGTTACCGCCGATTGCGGTGCGGCTGGATGCGCTGGGGCGCCGGTTTCATCAGTGAGTGGGAGCATGGGCCGGTGCTTGATTCAGGCACTGCTTCTGACGCGGATTGTTAGTCCAGGCGTGAGCGTCGCTACGGTCAGATCGGGTTTCAATCAAATGAATCGGGCCCTTTCTGCTCCTTTATTTGGACGTGGCGTGTTCATTTTGAGCGTGGGCCGGATAACGCATAGCGGCTTGCCTCTTCCATCAAGTCATCGCACATCGGATTGGCTTTGAGCATGTACGCAGCCGGGTCGATTATCGACAAGCCAAGCGATGTCTCTTCTGTGGCAGATGCCCAAACTTCTCCCATTGGCCCGACAATCTATTTCACTGCCCTCCCAGGTGCGTAGGGGTTGATTTACCGCTACCTTCCCTGGAAATCTTGCAAAGAGACGATGCACATGGATGTTGAATGGGCGCATGCCATCGAAGCCGCAGAAAGCGAGTACTTGTGTTCCCGCGTTGAGAGCTTGTCGCAGGTTAGTGGAAATCCTTTTGGTGCTCGTGTGTTTTTCAATGGGGCCTTTCCGTGCTTTCAGGTGAAGGCAACACCTAGCCCGATGTTCAATCGTATCTACGGTGACAGCACCGGCAACCCCCATTCACTGCTGAGCTTGCTCAAGGAGTCAGCGGAGTATTCAACAGTAACGCCCCTTATCGGGAAAGCCTCGACGTTGGAGCAATTCGCTTTTGTGGGTGAGGAGCGATTCGAGCGTTTGAGGGGGTGGACGCATCTGCAGCTTGCGTGCCCCATCGAGGATGCCGTGTTGAATGCCCCATTATTCAACATCGAAGAGGCCACTTCAGACTCTCTTCCGGAGTTCGCGGCAGTTCATGCGAGTGGCTTTCATACCAAGCCAGAGCATCGTCAGTTGATGCCAGGCTTGTTTTGCAGGACTGATGTCGAATGATCGCCTGAAAATCTACGTCCTTAAAGCGGATGGGCAAGTCGTTGCAGGCGCGTTGATGTACCTGGCCACCAATGGCGTAGCCTACCTGGGCACGGCTGCCACTCGAAAAAATGCACGAGGCTTGGGCTATCATGGAGCGCTGATATCTCACCGGATAGAGCAAGCAAAGAAGCACGGCAGCCTGGTGATTGCTGCAACTGCGCTTCCAAGTTCACAGAGTCGCCGTAATTTGCAGCGCATTGGGCTGGCGGCGTCTCATGCTCAGGCGCTGTACCGCTTGGCAGATCATTGAAGTACGTCGGTATGGGAACGTTCGCTATTGGCCGGTAACGACGTTTCGTGAGGGGCCGCTAACGGCCAAAAGCAGTCTTTCAATGCTCTACAAAATTAGAGCCGATTCGCCCCATCTCAACTACCGCGCTAATTCCGGGGAGAGTGGGCATGGAAAACACGCGCTCACCCATCCGACAAAGACCGGTACGCAAAGCATGAGCCTCCAATCTGTCCGGCACCTCAAAGATGGCTGGCAAGCCAAGACCAGTGTTTACTGCCAGTCCAGAATCAAAACAGGCATTAATTCAGCTTCCTTACTGCCTTCAACAGCACTGCTACTGCTGTATATCACTGATCACAATCTGCGAACTCCCCTCGATCCTTCTGACTTCTACAGTCATGCTCCCATGCTCGCCTTTGACCAAGTAAAGGTACTGATGAAAACCTGGCTCAGTGTCACTTTTATAATATGTGAACCGCTTCAGCAATGTTAAGGAAGCTACATTGCCTACCTGAGTAGCGATCTGTTGGTTTGAGCGTAAATACTCTTCAAACGCAATATTAGCCTCATCCTTTGCCTCGTAGTACCTCAGCACAAATCCTGCGATCACGACGATCAACACTATCGCAATTAGAGGCCTGATTTTTTTGAATCTCGGGCTTTTTAAACTATGCATACCCACCCCCTAAAAATGGTTATAACCACCAAATTCTACGTTGATATTAGTACCCCAACGTCCGCCCAATTTACTGCGTTAGGATCAATAGAAAATACGACCGATGGACTGCCAAAGCGACCAACTACTTTGTTCGTGATGGCGTTGCCTATCGCCCCCTTATAGGAAATGCCTGCCGCTAGAGGGCCGACGCCTATCACCACCAAGAGGGGGCATTTGGTGAGGCTTTGAAATCAAAAGATTTTAGGTTAACAAGTGGTGAGTGATCCCTAACCAAGATAACTCCCTCGTGAAATATCACACTCGCTTGCCAGTTGAAATTTTCAAGATAGTAGACGCATAGACTGTCGCAACTTTTCATAAAAGCACATTCATTGAGGGCGATTCTTTTAATTAGATCGTCAGTTATTGGGAGTCGTTGAGTGCACCTGCCGATAATTCCGTCGGAGTAAGTTGTAACGGATATTGCATTGACTGCAGTGGGCGAATGAACGTCAAAACCCATTATGCTGTTGGCACTTGAGTCCGGATAAAGCCAAACAACCAACTCGAGTGGTGTTTGACTCGCAAATTCGGAAAGCAATTGGATTTGCCTATCAAAGCTGCTTTCTGAAATGTAAAGCACATCATCTATTTTACTTGTCATTGTCAGTATGTCGTCATCGGTCTCCATGATCGAGTATAGACGGTAACGCAATATATGTTTTACGGGGCGCATCTTTACTACTGGAATCGGTCGCCGGGGGCGAGCGGCCCCTCTTGGCCGATTGCAGCCCATCATGACGGGTAGCTTCTTGAAAACTGGCCCCCATTATCGGCCCCAATTTTTCGATGCTGATAATTGACTACTTTTCCCCGAAAAACCTCCTGGCTTGGGTCGAAGTCGTCGATACAACTACCACCGCCTCCACCACGCTTTCTGAGCAACCACCTCAGGCTTCAGCGAGGCAATCTTAGAGCCTGCAATCTTTACCGGTGCGACGTCCAGACCATCGAAGCTACCTAGACCCAGAGGGGGGCTTTCTGCTTGTAGAAAGCGAGTGGTTTCTGCTGAAGCCACTGCATGCAGTAACGACGAGGGCGTTATATTCCGACTCAAGACGTGAATGCCGCTCTCTGGGTCATGCAGACCACTTGCGTCGGTGCCTTCAACCCCATCTATCAGAAGCGGCTGGATCATGACCGTGCCAAGCTCGTAGGTGATTTCCAGATCACCGCAAACGCAACGCAGTCTTTGCAGTTCACCATTCGACGATACACACACAAAATCCAGCCCGTCGTCATCCGTGCAAAAGCTGCAAACGTGTAATTGAAGGCTTTTACTCAGCGCTAAATTCACATTCAGGAAAGCTCTCTTGAAGTAGTCGGCTAGCTGAGCATCCTTAAGCACTTTGTATATCCGCGATAGCGCTGCCAATTCTTGAGGGAGCTCAAGCGGTACATCCTTGATGGGTGGCATAGACGTAAAGGGCCATTTCCGTTCTTCGCCAGCCTTGAACGTGTCTAAGTAGAACGACGTGGCGTTTTCATCCTGGTGCAATGACCAACCAATGCTCACCGGCAACGTAGAAAGTGGTTCTAACTCCGGCTTCACATTCATCGCGTGAGCAACGACAAGGTACCCCATTGTTTAGATCCTTCAGGTACAGGGCTGAATCGCTCCAAGCATAGTCGATACTTGAGTGTGTGCTATTGGCCGATAGCATTCGCGCATGGCCGAGAGCTGACTCAAACGGCCTGAAAAATTCCGGGGACTGAAAATGGAAGAAACGCTCTCTTCGATATTTATGCACTAAAGGAAAACCCATAAATTTCAATGGAAAAACCGTCGTTGCGATCATCAACCCCGATTTTTCCTAGCCGTTTTACAAATGTTAACTCCTTCAAGTGGCTATTGGCTTTAGGCTTCGAATCACAAAGTCCGATCGGACCCAATCAGCTCTAAGACGACTCTACAACCATGAATCTGCACGCCATCGCCGCGACGCTTTTTGCGTTTTTCACGCTGCTTCCTTACTCGGTACACGCCGCAACCCCCATCGCCCATGTCGCTATCTACCGAGGCCCGGCGGGCTGCGAGGGATGTTCAGAGAATGTCAAAACAGCCCTGCTGCGCGTCCGCCCGAATGCGCAGATTGACTTTGTAGGTGCCGATGAATCGATCGACATCACGCCGCAAAGTCTCGCTCGTTATGACCTCTACGTTCAACCGGGTGGCGGTCAGGACATCCCTGCGGCGCTTGATAGTTTGGGGGATGCGCGGGTGCAGGCCATTCGTGACTTTGTCGCCCAGGGTGGGCGCTACCTGGGGCTGTGTATGGGCGCTTATCTGGCCGACGACAGCAACTTTGGCCTGATACCCTACGACCTTGATTCAGAGGCGGGCAGGCCTGGGTTTGAGGTCGCGGGCATTGCGGACGCGGCGGTGCAGGTTGTGTGGGATGGGAAAGCCGATAGCGTCTTTTATCAGGATGGGCCTTACTTCCCCAAGCCTGACGCGACCTCGCCTTCTTCAACCATTGCGACCTACCGGAATGGTGATGTGGCGGCAGCGCGTTACACCTATGAAAACGGGGTCGTGGTGCTGAGCGGCCCGCACCCAGAGGCGGATCGGGAGTGGTTCGAGAAGGCGAATATTCCCTTGAGCAAGATGCCGCGGGGTGAGCTTTTTGGGGCGTTGGTGCGCAGCATTGAGGGGCGCAACGGCGCAAAGTCACCCTGATTTGCAGCGCGCTGGACTGGCGACATCCCACGTTCAGGCGCTGGCTGGAACACCGTACCGATTGTTCCAGCCGGGGTTTCTGTTGTGCCTGACGGCCATGCAATAGGTATTGGCAAAGAACCCTGCCCTAATAGCGTTTTTCCAGTCTACAGGCACCTGTTTGATGACCCGACTCCCCCTCATATTCCTGATGGCTGCTGCAGTTACCAGTGCGAACGCCGCCGACAATGTCCCTTTGGAGCGTTCTATCAAGGACTGGATTGTCGGCTGTGATAACACGCGTGCCTGCACGGCTATCGGTGCCGTCCCGGAGCGTGACGATATCGGTATCTCGACGTTCAGCCTGCGGGTAACCCGTGAAGCCGGCCCACATGGAGACTTGCGGGTAGGCGTGTTCAGCTACACCGCCCCCCAGGGTCAGCCAACACTCGATGGCAAGCCGCTGAAAAATCGATTCGAGCCTGGCGAACTCAAAAAAGGTGAGGTATCTGAGGTGTTTGCTCTGACCGGAACGAATGCCGACGCCTTGATTGCAGAGTTGCGCAACGGGCGGGAGTTGATTTTACCCATTGAGGGCGGTACCTCCGTCGCCTCGCTAAACGGGATGAGCGCGGCGCTTTTGCTGATCGACTCGGTCCAGGGGCGCGTTGGTACACAGGGCGCACTGATTTCCAAGGGGCAGGCGCCCGCCAGCAGCGTGCCGCAAGCACCGGCCGCACCGCCGGCACCGAGTTGGCAGGCACCCGTTGCGCTAACCCCGGACAGGGCAAAAGAAGTCGCGGATGCCGTGGTGGCGGCCACGCGCAAGGAGTGGCAAGCGGATCTGAATGAAGGCGTTGCGCCAAAGGCAAACGCCTATGCCTTGAGTGCAGATCAAGCGCTGGTGATCATCGAAACCGGCTGTGGGGCATACAACTGTTTCTACAATATCTACCAGGCGCCCCTGGACCACCCTGAGCAGGCGCGCCCAGCACGGGTCGCCGAAGTGCCAAATCTGCCGGAAAGAGAGCCCAACGGCCTGGTCGATTTTGATCCGGCCACGGGTGAGCTGAGCAGCCAGGCAATGGCGATGGGCATGGGCGGTTGTGGCACTGCGCTGCGCTGGCGCTACGACGGTAACGGTTTCACGCTGACCCATGCGGCTGAAATGAACACCTGCATGGGGCTGGAGCAGGTTCATTGGCCTGTGCTGTGGCGTACCGAGGCAAGTCGCTGAAACTGTCGAATACATCAATGTGTGTGGCGAGGCGCGAGCGCCCTCGCCACACACGGGTGTGGCCCCTACCCCTTCAGGAAGCCTTCAACGCCCGCAACTCACCCTCTACACGCGCCGCGTTGCAGTAGGTGTCCAGCATTTCCAGCACTTGTTCGCCGGTGAGGACTTTACCGTTCAGTTGCAGGCCGAACAGCGTCAGGCATATCTGAGGCTCCCGGGAGCGCTTGATCTTGACGTGGGGCATCAGGGGGCCCGCAGCGTTTTTGCAGGCGGGCAATGGCGCACCCTCGCGCAATGTCAGCGTGATCCATAGCTTGATGCGGCCCTCTTTGATGTGGATATCACCGATATCCAGCAGATCGATTTCTGCATCAAGGTTGCGAAACCACAAGTGGCTATGGGTCAGGCGCATCAGGATCTCCTCGCCGGCCCGACGGTGCAGCCACACCCCGCTGAGCAAGACCAGCGCCACGATTGCAAAAATGCCTCCCATGAACGCGTTTTTGCCATCCCATGCACTCCCGCCCGCCATCACGAAAGCGAACACTGAAAAGAGCAACAGGGTGCGGCGCACCTTGCGTGGGTAGGCCAGTTCGGTGACTGCGGGAACCTCGGCCAACCACTCCTCGCGTTCCTGGATGGCCGCCTGCAACTGATCGCCAGTGTGCTGATTAAAATCCTCAGTGAGGGATTGGGCCAGGCTGGCCAGTGGATCATCAGGGTGGTTCATACCGGTACTCCATTCTTGTTGGCATCTTCAGCCGACTGCGGATCATGAGTGAGTTGACTGAACCACTGCCGGTCGTGCGCGGTGGGCGTCCGTGTTGCCTGGGCCAGCAACTGGTCGTCGAGAACCACACCCAGTTGCTGCAGGCGCACGGCAGTGGGGGGATGGGTATCGAACGGATGAGCGATCGCGTGATCCATCACCGCCTCGTTCAAGATCACCGGAGCCTGGCGAAGGTGTTCCGCTAACGCCTGGATCAAGTTGCTGTGGGTACGCTGCCCAAGCAGTTTGTTGACTTCGGCATCAAGGGCGATGACGCGCAGCAGCGCCTGGCAAAACAGCCGCTCGCCGGCAATTTGCGCCCCGACCTTATCCGCCACCAGTTCCTGCGCACGGCTCCAGTGGTGCACGGCAATCTGGAAGTGATGCAGAAAGCGCCACGTCATCCAGATCGCCGGGCGTTCGATCCAGGACGGCATGTCATCCACCGCGCTGATGTTCAGGAATTGCATGTACATCAGGCTGAACCGTGCCCCGGCTTCACTCCCGCGCTCGGTGTCGCGGCTGCTGAAGTGGCCAAGCTCATGGCCGATAATCGAGGCGGCTTCTTCCTGGCTCAGGGTCGACAGGAAAGTCAGCGGCAGGTACATCGTACGGCCCGTCAACAGTTGCCCCGAGGGTTGCAGGGCCACCTGGACACTGGTGACGAAAAACGATTGGTCGACCCCAATCACGATGTGGTCCGGCACGGGCGCGCGGGTGACGGCTGCCAGTTTTTCTATCCACTCCCATAAGGCCGGGGCGCTGGCCCGGCTGATTGAACGCCCCAGAAACCCGGATTGCGGCGTTTCCATATCCTGCCATTGCCGACGCAGGCGCCCAATCAACAGCACGCCCAGGTACAGCATCACCAGCAAGGGCACCACCACCAGCAGTATCACCATGCCGCTGTTCTGGCGGTTGCTCCAGCCCCAGCTGACTTCATACAGCAGGGCCATCGCCAGCGCCCCCACTATCAACCCGGTGTAGACCACCAGCCACTGCCCCAGCGCACGCCAGCTCAGGACCAGTCGATCATAAAGAAAGTCCCGCGAACGCAACGCGCGCCAGGCATCCAGGCGCAGTTTTACCCAGGTCGCGCAGCCCGCCAGCACGGCTGCGACCGCCAGCCAGTAACCGAGAAACGCCAAGACCTGGCGCATGTGCACCGAGCCCTGGTCGGCATCGGCCCGAGCGACCTCACGCTGCAGGTAGCCGCGCAGGCTGTCGTCCGGGAGTACCGGCGTTTTGCGCCATTGTTGCGGCAGTTGCTGCCTCAATTCATCGCTCGGGCTGGCGAGCCATTGGCGCATCACCTGCGCTTCTTCCAGGGTACTGTCGGCACGCCAGCTCTGAAGGCTGCTCCAGCCCATCAGTACCAGCGGCAGCAGCAACATCGCCAGGCCCCACGACCATCGTCTCAACAGGCTCATGGCTCAGTTCGCCTGGAGATAGTCAGTGAGAAATGCTTGCGCATTGCCCTGACTCGCCAGCGCCTCGTTATAGGCGACGGCCAGCGCTTTTGCTTCGCCTGGCAAGTACAGCTCTCCCCAGCCGTTTTGCAGAATCAGTACGACGAACTTCTGACCGTCTACCGTGGTGTAATAGCGCGTGTCCTTGCTGGTCTTCTCGACAGACATCTTTTGGATTTTCAGGTTCCAGTCGTGGTCAGCCCCTTCCACTTGCACCAGTGCCTGATTTTCGTCACGGGCCCCGATACGCAGTGTCCAGACTTTCACCCCGGCCTCACCCGAATACGCAGCGACCTTATCTGCGACTTCCGGGCGATCTTGAGCGAAGGTATTGCCCGTCATGACGGCCAGTACCATGCTTAGCACGGCAGCCCATTTGCGATAAATCAGCATACTCAGGTTCCTTGAATTTCACGGCCGACCATTGAAAGTCACCCTCGGCGATCTGCCAACCGTGCAGGCCGTTGCGCACAACAATGAGACTGCGGTTCACAACGACGAGTGACGGGGTACAATGGCGCGAACACATAAGGACATGACTCAAACCCTTCTCGATGAAACGCCAGAATCCTTATCTCGACACACACTTCTGCTTCGATCACCCGGGTCCCCTGGACCAGGCCGGCGTATTCGACGACAGCGCTCGTCAGGTTATTGGTTCTGCCATCGGCCACTACCGCGCACGGACCGTTCGGCCAGACCTGCAGTATTTCGACTGTGACTTGCAGTTCCCCGAGCCGCTGAAGATCCACAAGGTATTGCCCGACAGTGTGTGCATCGTGCAGGTGCTCGGCGGCCAGTGGCAGCATCGGGTCGACGGTGTGCTCAATGAATACACCACGGGCGCAGTCCATGTGCTGGGCCTGAGTGAGAGCATGGAAACCGTCGATCAACTGCCCGCCGGCAGTCATGCGCGCATGGCCGGGCTACGCATCGCAGGCGATTATTTGCGCGAGCTGGCCGAAGAAGACTCGGCGCTCCAGCCGTTACTCAGCCTGCTCAATGACGGCGTTCAATTTTCGGGACTGCACGGGTGCCCGGCACTGGGGCGTTTGCTGGAGCGGATATATCACTCTCCCTACCAAGGCGCCTTGGAGCGCCTTAATCAGGAAAGCCTGAGCCTGGCAGCGCTGGTGGAGCTGGCAGCCCATCTTGCCCCTCAACCTGCCAGGCCAATACCTGCGGTACGCGGTCATTCAGACCTGGCCCATGAAGCGCGGTTTCAACTGGATGCCAACCTGATCGACCCTCCCGGCACTCAAGCGCTGGCCCGTAGCCTGGGTGTGGGGGAAACCACGCTGCGCCGGGCGTTCAGTCAAATCTACGGCCAGTCGATGCTGGATTATGTGCGCCAGCAACGCATGGAGCTTGCGCGCAATCTGCTTCGTCAGCGCAAGTGGCAGGTGGCGCAGATCGCCTACCGCCTGGGCTATGCCAATCCCGCTAACTTCAACCATGCCTACAAGGCCTACTTTGGTCACCCGCCAGGTGCCGAACGCTAGAGAGCAAAGCCATGAATAGACCCCTTCCGGCCATTAGCTATCCCAATTCCCGCCCCAAAAACGGCGCAGTCCGGCTCCCCTTACTCTTCGCCACCTTCTGCGGCGTCCCGCTCACCACCACCTTCCCGCCTCTGTCCCCAGCCCCCGGCCCAATATCAATCACCCAATCACTCTGCGCCACCACACGCATTTCATGCTCCACCACAATCACCGTGTGCCCCGCCTCCACCAGATGATTCAACTGGCTCAACAACCGGTCCACATCCCGCGGATGCAGCCCGGTCGTCGGTTCATCCAGCACATACAACGTCGCGCCCCGGGCATTGCGTTGCAGCTCGGTCGCCAGCTTGATGCGCTGCGCCTCCCCGCCTGACAACTCGGTCGCCGGCTGGCCAAGGCGCAAATAACCCAAGCCAATATCCCGCAGCACTTGCAGCGAGCGCAGCACACCCGGCTCTTCAGCAAATACCTCTACCGCCTGTTCAACCGTCAGCCCCAGCACCTGGGCGATGGTCAGCCCTTCCCACTTGATTGCTAACGTTTCCGGGTTGTACCGCGCCCCGTGGCACGTCGGGCATGGCGCGTACACGCTGGGCATGAACAGCAATTCAACGCTGACAAACCCCTCGCCTTCGCAGTTCGGGCAGCGGCCTTTGGCGACGTTGAAGGAGAATTGCCCGGCGTCGTAATTCCGCTTTTTCGCCGCGGGTGTGGCGGCGAACAGTTTGCGTACGTTGTCGAACAGGCCGGTGTAGGTCGCGAGGTTGGAGCGCGGTGTGCGGCCGATGGGCTTCTGGTCCACCTGGACCAGGCGGCGGATGTGTTCCAGCCCGCCACTGATACGGCCGCCGCTGGTTTGCGGGGCGTCGTCTTCGAGGCTGGGTTCGTCTTCGGTTTCCACCACGCGGCCCAGGCCTGCGCCTACCAGTTCCAACAGCGCCTGGCTGACGAGGCTGGATTTGCCCGAGCCGGAAATGCCGGTGACGGCGGTGAAGCAGCCCAGGGGAAAGTCCACGCTGAGGTCGTTGAGGTTGTTGCGCGTGACGCCTTCCAGGCTCAGCCAGCCGGTGGGTTGGCGCGGTGGTTGGCTGACCGGGCGTTTTTCGGCGAACAGGTATTCGCGGGTTTGCGAGGCTTCGACCTGCGCCAGGCCGGCGGGTGGGCCGCTGTACAGGACCTGGCCGCCGTGCTCACCGGCAGCCGGGCCGACGTCGATCAGCCAGTCGGCGCGGCGCATGGTTTCCAGGTCGTGTTCCACCACGAACAGTGAGTTGCCGGCGGCCTTCAGGCGGTCGAGGGCGGCGAACAGGGCTTCGCCATCGGCAGGGTGCAGGCCGGCGGAAGGTTCGTCGAGCACGTAGATCACGCCGAACAGTTGCGAGCCCAGTTGGGTGGCCAGGCGCAGGCGTTGCAGTTCGCCGGAGGACAGGGTTGGTGTGCTGCGTTCCAGGGCCAGGTAGCCGAGGCCGAGGTCGGTCAGGGTGCTGACGCGTTCGAGCAGGTCCTGGGCGATGCGTTGGGCGGCCAGGCGTTTTTCCACGGAGAGCTTTTTATCGCCCTGCCCTTCGGCCACCGGTCGCAGCAGTTCGGCGAGTTGCAGCAGGGACATCTGCGACAGCTCGCCAATGTCCACGCCGGCAAATTTCACCGACAGCGCGGCCTTGTTCAGGCGTTTGCCTTCACACAGCGGGCACGGGCTGCCTTGCATGAATTGCGAAACGCGCTTTTTCATCAGGGCGCTTTGGGAGTGGGTGAAGGTGTGCAGGATATAGCGGCGGGCGCCGGTGAAGGTGCCCTGGTAGCTGGGCTCGAGTTTGCGTTTGAGGGCGTCGCGGGTTTGGGCCGGTGTGAAGCCGGCGTACACCGGTACGGTGGGGGTTTCTTCGGTGAAGAGGATCCAGTCGCGCTGCTTTTTCGGCAGGTCGCGCCACGGGATGTCGACGTCGTAGCCCAGGGTGACGAGGATGTCGCGCTGGTTCTGGCCTTGCCATGCCAACGGCCAGGACGCCACGGCGCGTTGGCGGATGGTGAGGGAAGGATCCGGCACCATCAGGGCTTCGGTCACTTCGTACACGCGGCCCAGGCCGTGGCATTGCGGGCAGGCGCCCTGGGGCAGGTTGGGGGAAAAGTCTTCGGCGTAGAGCATCGGTTGCCCCGTCGGGTAGCTGCCGGCGCGGGAGTAGAGCATGCGGATCAGGCTGGACAAGGTGGTGACGCTGCCCACTGAGGACCGTGTGCTGGGTGTGCCGCGCTGCTGTTGCAGGGCCACGGCAGGTGGCAGGCCTTCGATGGAGTCGACGTCCGGTACGCCGACCTGGTCGATCAGGCGGCGGGCGTAGGGCGCCACGGATTCGAAGTAGCGGCGCTGGGCTTCGGCGTAGACGGTGGAGAATGCCAGCGAGGACTTGCCGGAGCCTGACACGCCGGTGAACACCACCAGGGCGTCGCGGGGGATGTCCACGTCGACGTTGCGCAGGTTGTGTTCCCGTGCACCCCGCACCCGCACGAAGCCAGGGCGTTGGGAGGTGAGTGAGGTGTCTGGTGGCAGGTTGCGCTGGGAAGTCATGGGTAACCTTATCGGTGTGTTCAAGGCAGTGAAGATCAACTGTGGGAGCCGGGCTTGCCCACGATGACGGTGTGCCAGTTACCGGATGGGGTGCCTGACACTCCGCCATCGCGGGCAAGCCCGGCTCCCACAGTGGCTTGGTGTTACTGGCTGGATCTTCATTCGTCACATCATTCGGGAGGTCAGTACCGAGCGCACCCGTTGCGCCAAGTCATCCGGGCCATAGGGTTTGCTCAGCAGGTGAATGTCGTTGCCCAGCAGGTGGTTGCTGGAAAGAATGTCGCGGGTATGTCCGGAGGTAAACAGCACCGCTATCGCCGGCACTTGCCTGCGCGCCCACTCGGCCAGGTCGGTGCTTTTGACCCGGCCCGGCATCACCACGTCGGTGAAGATCAGGTCCGGTTGCAGGCCGGCCTGGAGCATCAGCATGGCCCGGTCGCCGTCTTCGGCGGTGAGCACGGTGTAGCCGGATTGTTCGAGCAATTCCACCGCGGCCGCGCGTACGCCTTCGTTGTCCTCAACCACCAGGATGGTCTCATGGCCGCCGGTGGGTTGTGTGAGCTCGACGGGCGCATCGTGGTTTTCCGGCTCTCCCAGGTTGCGCGGGAAATACATCTGCACCACGGTGCCGCTGCCCTCCACGCTCTCGACCTCAACATGCCCGCCACTTTGGCGCACGAACCCGAACACCATGCTCAGGCCCAGGCCGGTACCGTGGCCATTCGGCTTGGTGGTGAAAAACGGTTCGAAGGCCCGTGCCAGGATCGTTGGTGACATGCCGGCGCCGCTGTCGGCGACGGCCAGGCGCACATATTCACCGGGGTTGATGCTTTTACCGGCGCAATCCGGAGGGTTGAGGATGATGTTTTCGCCGGTGATCCGAATCACGCCCTCGCCTTTCATGGCATCCCGGGCGTTGATCGCCAGGTTGAGCAGTGCGTTTTCCAGTTGGTTGCGGTCGACGTTAATGCACCACGGATCCTGGGGCAGTTGCACATCAATGTGGATGGTTTCTCCCAGCGCCCGCTGCAGCAGCTCGCCCAGGCCTTCATAGATGCGCAGCGGGTTGTACACCGCCGGTGACAGCGGCTGGCGACGGGCGAAGGCCAGCAGTTGCGAGGTCAGTTTGGCCCCACGTTCCACTGCCGCGATGGCGGCGCTGACCCGGCGCTGCACCTGGGGGTTGTCCGGTTCATGCCGGGCCAGCAGGTGCAGGTTGCCGGAGACCACTTGCAGCAGGTTATTGAAGTCGTGGGCCACGCCGCCGGTCAGGCCGCCAATGGCTTCCAGCTTCTGTGATTGGCGCAACTGTTCCTCGGCGGCGGAACGGGCTTGCACCTCCGCGGCCACGCGCTGCTCCAGGTTGTGGGTGAGTTCCTGGCGCAGGCGCTCGGAGATCATATGTTCGGTGGTCTCCACTACAATCGCCAGGACCCCGGCCGGTCGTTGGTCGTCACCGGCCACGGGGCTGTAATACAGGTCCATCCAGACTTCTTCCGGGCGGCCGTCGCGCAACAGTTCCAGGGGCAGGTTGCGGTAGGACAAGGTGCCGCCAGCCAGGCAGGTGTCGACCACATTGCGGTTGAAGTCGGCGACTTCCGGCCAGCCCAGTTCCACCGGCGCACCCAGCAGATAAGGGTGGCGCCCGCCGGCAAACACCGAATAGCTGTCGTTGTAGATCATGTAACCGGCGTGCCCCCACAGCATCACCATGGGCATGGGCGACGCCAGCATCATCTGCACGGCGCTGGTCAGGCTGGAGGGCCAGGCACTCATCGGGCCGAGGTCGGTGGTGGACCAATCGAAAGCACGAATCCTCTGGGCCATTTCCCCAGCCCAACCCTCACAGCCGTGGGTATTGGATAAAAACTGCATCGGTCGGCTCTGCAAAAGATAAAAGGTGGGCGGCGATGAAAACTTTGAGCCCGGCAGTGGCGGTTGGTTTCATCGCATATTGCTTATGCCGGCAGGAAGGAGCAAGGGCCGACTCAGCGAAAGTCCCGGCTGCGCACACTGATGCCCGACAGCAACGGGGTCAGGTCGGTCAAGCGCCCGGCGATCAAGTGCCGAACCTCGCCCACCGCCTCCCAGCGGCCATCTACCTTGAGCAACCGCGAGCCCACCAGCGCCTGGCGTTGGCGCTCGGCCAAATCGCGCCAGACCACCACATTGATATTGCCGAACTCATCTTCCAGGGTGACGAAGGTAACGCCGCTGGCCGTGCCCGGGCGTTGTCGACCGGTGACCAGGCCGGCGACGCTGACGTTGCGGCCATGTTCAACCCGCAGCAATTCCCTGGAACTGCGGCAACGCCGCGCGCGCAGTTCATCGCGCAACAGCGCCAACGGGTGTGGGCCCAGGGTGGTGCCGACGCTGGCGTAGTCGGCATATAAATCTTCGCCGACTGTCGGCTGCGGCAGCTCCACCACCGCCTCTTCCGGGCTGGCGATACCGGCAAACAGGCCCAGTTGTTTCTGCACCCCGGCCACCTCCCAACGCGCCCGGTGCCGATGCCCGGCCAGGCCGCGCAAGGCACCGGCATCCGCAAGCAATTCCTGGGCGCGAGTGTCCAATTGGGCACGCTCGCCCAAGTCGGCAATATCAAAAAACGCCCGGGCCTGGCGCGCCGTTTCGATACGCCGGCCGTCCTCTTCGCGAAACCCGGAGATCATGCGCAAGCCCATGCGAATCGCCGGTTGCTGGCCTTCGATCGGCTCAAGGCTGCAATCCCAGTCACTGGCCTGCACATCCACCGGGCGGATCTGCAAATGATGGCGACGGGCGTCCTGCAGGATCTGGTCGGGGCTGTAGAAACCCATGGGCCAACTGTTGATCAGGGCGCAGGCAAACGCTGCCGGTTCATGGCATTTAAGCCAGCAACTGGCATAGGTCAGCAAGGCGAAACTGGCGGCGTGGGACTCGGGAAAACCGTAGCTGCCAAAGCCCTTGATCTGCTCGAAGATCTGCGCGGCGAAGGCTTCGCTGTAGCCGTTTTTCAGCATGCCGGTGCGCAGGCGTTGCTGATGGGGTTCGAGGCCGCCGTGGCGTTTCCAGGCGGCCATGGAACGGCGCAGTTGGTCGGCTTCGCCGGGTGTGTAATCGGCGGCGACCATAGCGATCTGCATGACCTGTTCCTGGAACAGCGGGATGCCCAGGGTTCGTTCCAGTACGGACTTGAGTTCCGGCGATGGGTAGGTGGTTTCTTCCTCCTTGTTCCGCCGCCGCAGGTACGGATGCACCATGCCACCCTGGATGGGCCCCGGCCGCACGATGGCGACCTCAATGACCAGGTCGTAGAATTTTTCCGGTCGCAGGCGGGGCAACATCGACATCTGCGCCCGCGACTCAATCTGGAACACGCCGATAGTGTCGGCCTTGCTGATCATCGCGTAGGTTGCCGCATCTTCCTTGGGCACCGAAGCCAGGCTCAGGTCCTGGTTGCGATGGCGGCGCAGCAGGTCGAAGCAGCGGCGAATCGCACTGAGCATGCCCAGCGCGAGGATGTCCACCTTGAGCAGGCCCACGGCGTCGAGGTCGTCCTTGTCCCACTGGATGATGGTGCGCTCGGCCATGGCCGCATTTTCCACCGGCACCAGGGTGTCCAGCGGGTGTTCGGAAATCACGAAACCGCCGGGGTGCTGGGACAGGTGCCGGGGGAAGCCGATCAGTTGTTGGGTCAAGGTCAGCACCCGGCGCAGCACCGGGCTGTCGGGGTCGAAACCACCTTCGCGCAGGCGTTCCAGGGGCGGTGCTTCGTCGCTCCAGCGTCCACAACAGTCGGCCAGGGCGTTGACCTGATCCGGCGGCAACCCGAGGGCCTTGGCCACGTCGCGCACCGCGCCGGCGCCGTGGTAGCTGCTGACCACCGCCGTCAACGCGGCGCGGGTGCGCCCGTAGCGCTGGAAGACGTATTGCAGCACTTCTTCACGGCGTTCGTGCTCGAAGTCCACGTCGATGTCCGGCGGCTCGTTGCGTTCGCGAGACAGGAAGCGCTCGAACAGCATGTTCATCAGGCTCGGGTCGATCTCGGTGATGCCCAGGGCAAAACACACCGCCGAGTTGGCCGCCGAGCCACGGCCCTGGCACAGGATCGAACGGCTGCGGGCGAAGCGCACAATGTCGTGTACGGTGAGGAAGTAGCTTTCGTAGCCGAGGTCGCTGATCAGTTCCAGTTCGTTATTGATCTGCTGGAGGGTCTTGGCGTCGACCCCTTTCGGCCAACGCTGGGCGATGCCTTGCTCGATCAAGGTGCGTAACCAGGATTTTGCATCCTGGCCTTCAGGTACCAACTCCCTGGGGTATTGATAGCGCAATTGGCCGAGGTCAAAGGTGCAACGCCGGGCAATGTTCAGGGACTCTTCCAGCAAGTGCGCCGGGTACAGCGCGGCCAATGCATCGAGGCTGCGCAAGTGCCGTTCACCATTGGGATGCAGGCGCGCGCCGGCTTCGGCCACCGGGACGTGGTGACGGATTGCGGTCATGGTGTCTTGCAACGCACGGCGACCGCGCACATGCATATGCACATCGCCGCAGGCCACCGCCGGCAGGTGCAGGCTGGCGGCCAGGTTCAGGCGTTGCTCAAGGTGACGGGCATCGTTCTGGCCGCAATGCAGTTCCACCGCCAGCCACAGGCGATCGGTGAAGGTGCTGCACAGCCATTGGATATGGGCCTGGGTGTCGGTGTCTTCGACCATCCATAACGCGAGCAAGCCGTGTACCGCGGTGAAGTCTTCCTGCAGCAAGCGGTAGTGACCTTTTCCCGCACGGCGACGGGCAATGGTGATCAGCCGGCACAGGTGTTGATAGCCTTCCAGGTTCTCCACCAGCAGCACCAGCTTGGGGCCGTTTTCCAGGCGCATCTCGCTGCCGATAATCAGCGGCAACCCGACTTCCTTGGCCGCCTGCCAGGCACGGACGATGCCCGACAAGGTGCATTCATCGGTGATGGCCAGCGCCTCGTAACCCTGCTGCCTGGCCCGTTCAAACAGCTCGCGGGCACTGGAGGCGCCCCGCTGGAAACTGAAGTTGGACAGACAATGCAGCTCCGCGTACTTCATGCGAACCAGCCTTGCAGCCACAGCGTGCCGCTCTCGCCCACGGTGCGGTAGGCCCAGCCTTGCTGGCCGGCACGGGTGCGCACCAGGTAATAATCGCGGCGCACATCGGCGCCATCCCACCAGCCGGATTCGATGCGCTCCGGGCCCATCAGGATGTGTAGACCCTGCTCGGCCAGGGGCGTCGGTTCATGCAACAACCAGCCCGGGCGTTGCACGTTGTTTGAGGGTGAGCACGGGCGAAGATCAGCACCGGCTTGCCAGGCGCATTCTGGGCGGTGGTCGGCGTGAAAGCGCAGGCCTTGCACCGCTTCGTCCCCCAACCGCGCCCGCAGGCGTTCGCGCAGTTGTTCCCACGGCAGGGTTTGTTGCGGGCGCTCGTCGAACAGGTCCTGGCGCTGGGGCACAAACACCGGCAGGTCCTCGGCCACCAGGCGAAAGCCGCGCACCGGCGAGGTGACTTGCACCTGCTCCAGGCGGCCGCGGGCCAGTTCGAACAGCATCGCCGCGTCACGCTCGGCGCTGAGCAGGCCGACCTTGATCACGCTGTCGGGCTCGGCCGCGTGCTCCAGGTGCAGGTCAAAACGCTGCACGCCACTGTCGCGGCCACACAGGAACGCCGACAGATCGCCAGTCAAACGGCGCAAGGGAAACAGCAAGGCCTGGTGGGACAACACATCAAAATTCAGCTCGATGCGCACATCAAACCGGTCCGGCGGCTGGTAGAACGCCAGCGCCAGGGGCCGTTGGCCGCACAGTGCATCGAGGTGCTTGAGCAGCGCAGCGTCGAAGCGCCGGGCCAGGGTATGCCGAGGCAACGCCTGCACCTGGGCCAGGGTGCGCAAGCCCATGCGCGACAATGCGGTGGCGGCTTGCGGGTCGAGGCCGGCGCGGTCGATGGGGATCGGTGCCAGGGCGTGTTGCAGGTATTGCTCATCGGCCACGGCCAGGCCGTCGTAGACATTCGCCAATATCCGCGCCGCCGCCGGGTTCGGCGCGGCGACGATGCGGTGACGAAACCCCAGTTCGGTCAGCTCCTTGCGCAAGCGTGCTTCGAGCAACGGCCACGGCCCGAACAGGCCCAGGCTCGACTCGATCTCGAACAGCAACGCCCGTGGGTAGAACACGCTGACCTGGGAGCTGAAACGGTAGGCCCAGGCGGCGAGAAACTGCTGCCAGTATTCGATCTGCGCCGGGTCGTATTCGGCGCAGGCGAACGCCTTGGTCAAGGCATGGGCCGCCGTCAGGGATTGGCCGGGGCGCAGGCCGAGTTTGCGCGCGGCGTCATTGACGGTTTGCAGCACCCGCCGCTGCGGCGTGCCGGCCAGCAGGGCCAACGGCTGGTCCGGTTCGGGGCGCGAACGCAGCACCCCGTCCAGCGCCAATTGCGGGAACACAATACACACCCAGCGCATGCCAACCTCAGTGCCCAAGCGCAATGGGCGCGGGATGGGCCAGGCCACCCCGGCACTTGAGCACCCGCACCTGCGCCGGGCTCGCCTCAACCGCCAGGCGCAACGCGGCCGGTGACGGGTTGATGGCCTCGTTCAAGGAGCGCCAGGCAAAGGCCAGGGTCTGGCCGGTTTCCGCCGCCACCTGCAAGCGGCGCAAGGCGCGGTCATCGGCCTTGCGCGGCCAGCACAGCACCGCGCCACAGCTGCCGGAACGCAGGCATTGCTCCACTGCCCACAAGGCATCGCGTTCATCGGCCTGGATCACTGACAGCTGGCGCACATCCACCCCGGCGTTTTGCCAGGCGTGGGGGTACGGCGTGTAGGGCGGCGCCACCAGCACGATGCGCTCACCGGCCGCCGCCAACCGTGCCAGGGTCGGCCACACCAGCTGCAACTCGCCCACGCCCTCCTTCGCCATCAGGATTTCGCTCAACGCCGCTTCCGGCCAGCCACCGCTGGGCAGCACCGCATCCAGGGCCGCAAGCCCGGTGGGATGGACGCTGGCCGGCGGCGCGGCGGGCCGGCCTTTCCAGACCCGGCCGCCATTGAACAGCGAGTCCAGTGCAACGACGGCGCCCATCAGCCTTGCCTCACCAGGCCGCAGAACACCCCTTCGATGGCCAGGTCCTGATCGGGCCGCACCACGATGGGTTGATAGGCGGGGTTGCGCGGCAGCAGGCGCACGCGCTCGCCCACGTGTTCGAAACGTTTGATGGTGACTTCACCGTCCAGGCGTGCCACCACGATCTGCCCGTTCAAGGCCTCGGCACTGCGGCGTACGCCTACCAGGTCGCCATCGAGGATGCCATCTTCGATCATCGAATCGCCCTGCACCCGCAGCAGGTAATCCGGGGTTTTCGCGAACATGCCCGGGTCGAGCAATAGACGGTTGTGCACTTCGGCATCGGCGCCAATGGGCAAACCGGCGGCCACCCGGCCGAGCACCGGAATATCCAACAGCTCCGGCCGCGCCGGTTGATTGAGCAGGCGGATGCCGCGCGCCTGGTTGGGGTTGACCTCGATAAAGCCGCCCTCGGTCAGCGCCAGCACATGCTTGCGCGCCACGCTGCGGGAGGCAAAGCCGAACGCCTCGGCGATCTCGGCGAGGCTGGGGGACTGGCCTTGCTGCGCGATACGGTCGCGGATAAAGGTCAGGATGGCGGTACGGCGGGGCGTTAGATTCTTCATGGAGTACATTTGTACTCCTGTGGGAATTTTCTGGCAATATCCGTCAGTCGCTTCCTTGGCAACCGCCGGAAAAGTACCCGCCAAGTTGACGAATGGTCTTTCGAATGTTCAGATGCCGGCCTGTTTCAGGTGCCTCATGCCGCCGTGCATGGGGTGAAACGGGAAACCGGTGCCGCTCTTTTCGAGCCAGTCCGGTGCTGCCCCCGCAACGGTAGACGCGTGATTCCTTCGACACACCACTGTGGCCTGCGCGCCATGGGAAGGTGAAGGTGTCCATACGCGTGAGCCCGGAGACCGGCCTGGAATTCTGTTTGGCAAAATCCTGCGGTGGGCGGGCATGGGCCGGTATTGGCGTGTGCTCGGTGCCTACTCGTGCGTGCTTTTCGCGAAAGATACTTTTCCGAGAAGACTATGATTCGACCTTACACTACTTCCGTGCCCAGCCTGTTGCTCGGCTGCCTGTTCAGCCCCCTGCTGCTGGCCGACGACCCTCCCCTTGAACTCAAGCAGCAGATCATTTCCGCACCGTCGGTGGAATCCACTACCGTGGCCGACATGGCCCAGTACGGCAGCAAGGTCGAGATCGTCACCCGCGAACAGATTGAACGCGCCGGCCCCGCCGCCGATGTGTCGCGCGTGATGCAGATGTTCATCCCCGGCCTCTACGTGGCCCCCAAGAACGGCCCGTTCGACTACGGCACCTATTCCCTGCTGGGCGGGCGCAACGATGACACGTTGATCCTGCTGGACGGCGTGCGCCTGAACAACCGCCTGTACGGCGGCCTGTACCTGGACACCCTGCCCGCCAACGCCATCGAGCGCATCGAAGTGCTCAAGGGTGGCCAGAGCCTGCTGTTCGGCACCCAGGCGGTGTCGGGGGTGATCAACATCGTTACCCGCAGCCCGCAAACCCGCGAGGCGTCCGGCGAGGTGAACCTGGGCGCAGACACCTTCGGCGGCACCACCGGCGATGCCCGGGTCGAGAAGATCTTCAACAACGGTTTTGGCGACCTCGGCTTGCTGGCCTACGTCAGCCGCAACGTCTCCGAGGGCTACCAGCCGTTTCGCAACCGCGACATGAAAAACGTCAGCGACAAGAAACGCTCCTACGAAGTCACCACCTTCGGCACCAAGGCGATCCAGTCGTTTGGCGATGACACGCGCCTTGAGCTGTTTTACCAGTACGCCGACGCCAACCTCGATTTCGCCCGGCCGGTGGACAACCACAAGACCACCAACGACCGCGTGCAACAGATCGCCACGGCCACCTTCGAGCAAACCCTCAACGAGCGCCTGAGCTACTTCGTCAAAGGGCATATCAACGATTGGGACACGCGCTATACCCGCATCAACAATATCGAAGGCGGCGGCACCCGGGCCATCAACCACAACGACTACTGGGGCTTCACCGACTGGGGCGTGCAGGCCGAAGGCAAGGCCGTGCTGCCCGGCGAGCACGTGCTGGTATTCGGGTCCGACAACCAGTGGTTCAAGGGCCAGGACGATGTATTGATCATCGACGACAACAAGGCCCAGGCCCACGCGCTGTATACCCAGTTGCGGCCGAATATCGAAGCCCTGCCGAACTGGCACCCGAGCATCGGCGTACGCCACGAAGCCATGAGCGGCGGCGACAGCGCCACCGTCGGCATGCTCACTTCGCTCTACGACCTCAACGACAACTGGGCCCTGCGCGGCCAATACGGCACTGCCTACAAACTGCCGAATGCCGAGCAACTGTTCGTCAACGAAGACGATGAAAAAGGCAACCGCAACCTCAAGCCGGAGAAGAGCCGCAACGCCGAACTGGGCGTCGACTACAAGGGCAGCCTGCTGGCCCGGGACTTCAGCGCCAGCGTCACGCTGTTCAAACGCAAGATCACCGACCTGATCACCCTGGACGATATCCAGTGGGTCAACGGCCAGGGGCAGATCCAGATGCGTGGTTTCGAGGCCGACGCCAAGCTGCAGCTCAATGAACAATGGAGCGTGCAGGCCGACATGACCCGCAACCTCACCGAGTCCCGTGCGGGTGTCACCATCAACGATATCCCGGGCTTCTTCGCCCGCTCGCGGGTCGGCTATGAATCGGTGGACCGCCTGTGGGGCGTCGGTACTGCCGTGCGTTACATCGGCGATATTGTCAGCTCGAAAAAGGTCGAGTACGGCAACTACACCGTGGTCGACGCCGACGCCTATCGCTACCTCGACAACGCCCACCAACACCGCGTCAGCCTGCTGGTAGAGAACCTGTTCGACCGCGATTACGTCACCAGCCGCGCCAGCAACGTCGACAACCTCGGGCGGCCGTTCACCTCCGAAGTACGCTACACGTATCGCTTCTGATGAGTACGCCCGTGGAAACTCATCCGGACTGGTCCCATGTGCCTGACCACGCCCGTCACGTGTTCCTGTGCACCGGCCCGCGCTGCACCCAGCGTGGCGCGCTGCAACTGTGGAAAACCCTGCGCCGCCACCTGCTGCAACACGACTGCATCGAAAAGCCTGGCGGCGTGCTGTTGGCCCGCACCCACTGCCAGTTCCCGTGCAACCTGGGGCCGATCGTGACGGTGTACCCGGACACTTGCTGGTACGGCGTGCACAGCAACGCAGACGTGCAACGGCTGGTGGAAGTGCATCTGGTGGGCGGCGAAGTCGTCGAGGATCTGCTGATCAAGGAGCGCCCATGAAGGCCTCGTGGTTGCTGTTGGGCGCCCTGCTCTGCCCATCGTTGGCCCTGGCGGACCGTTATCGCAACTGCAACCAGGACTGGACGGCCGCCCACTCACCGCCTTCGCGCATCGTGGCCCTCAATCAGCATGCGGCCGACCTGTTATTGGCGCTGGATGTCGGTCCCGCATTGGTGGGCGTGGCTTATCTGGATGACAACGGTGTGGCCCACCGACACGGCGAGTATTTCGGCGTGCCGGTGATTGCGCCCAAGTACCCGTCCAGCGAAGTGCTCTATGCGCAGAAACCGGATCTGGTGGTCGGTGGATTCGCCACTGCATTTGGCGCCGGCGTTACTTCCCGCACAGGGTTGGCAGGCAACGGAGTGGCGTCGTACTTGCTGGAGTCGGCGTGCGACGGGCATTCGCTGGATTACTTCGGGCATATCCGCAACGACCTGTTCACCCTTGGCGCCCTGGTGCATAAACAGCCACGGGCGCGGGCGTTGAGCGATGCCATGGACGCCGACCTGGCCAGTGCCCAGGCGCTGGCTGGTGAGGGTAAACCGCTGTCGGTGTTTTACCTGGACAGTGAGGTCAACGGGTTGGACAGCGAGGGTCGGCGTGGTTTTGTCACCACGTTGGTGGCGGCTGCTGGTGCGCGCAATTTATTTGCCGGGATCAACCAATACCGCGTCACCGTGAGCAGCGAAACCCTGCTGATGAGTGACCCGGATGTGATTTTGCTGGCAGATGCGCTGTGGTCACCGGCCAGCCGCAAACGTCAGTTGCTGACCACCGACCCGGTGCTGTCGCGTTTGCGGGCGGTGCGGGAGAACCGGATGATCGATATTCCGTTTACCCATTTGGTGCCCACCGCGAATAGCGGCCGAGTCGTGTTGGAGTTGGCGAGGCAATTCAAACAACTGGCTGAATAATTCACGAGCGAAGCGTCTGACCAATTTACTCAGTCCATGCCACCGACCAAAGTTGTGAAACGCTGTAGGTTTCCAATGCTGAGCGCTTCGTACTTTTAATCGCCTCCAGCTCCTGGCCTGACAGATCAGGGTGATAGAGCTCGCACTTGGTGGCCGAGATATCACTCATCCCGGCCTCAGTGACTACCGGCTCGACCGCGCCACCATCCACCGGGGAAAGCCGGGACCCCAAGACGAAAAAAAGGGGCGATCAATGATCGCCCCAAATACAACGAGAGGTCCTTTTCTAAAACTACAAGCTGATCTGCTGGCGCTCCTCATCCGTCAACCGCGCCCGCGCCTGGTCACTCAACGGTCCGGCGCCGAGTACCTGCACCGGGCTGTTGGGGTTGTAGCCCGAAGTCTTCTGCCCGTCCTCCGGCTTGCGCTCCACTGGCTCGCTGCCAAAGCTCAACACTTCCACCGTGACAATCGACGCCCGGCCCTGTTTGGCCGCCGCCTGCTGGCTGCGCGCGGCATCTTCCGCCGCCTGGGACGCCGCCGCACCGGCTGCGCTCGCCGAGGTCATGGCCCCGGTGTTTACCGCCGCCGACACCGGCACCCCGGACGACTTGCCCTGGGTCTGGATGTTGGCGGCATTAACGACGCGCAACGCGGCAATGTTGATGTTGCCCGAGACCCGAATCCCCGCTTCACCCGCATCGATAGTGCCCAGCGGGGCGATCAGGTCGATGTCTCCGGCCGGCACTTCGGGAATCGGGTTCAAGGTGGCAATCCCCGCCCCAGTGCTCGGCACCGCCGGCGACAGGGTCACGTTGCCCCAGTTGTCGTAGACACGCTTGGGCGGCGTGTACACCACGGTGGTCTTGGATCCGCGACCGGCGTTGATGTCGCCCTCGCCGGACCAGCCCATGATCGAGCCGCCGAAGGTGGTCATGATGCGGCTCTGGCCCAGCAGGATGCTGCCCATGGAATACAGCTGGATATCGCCGGCGCCCTGGGTGATCACACCGGCGGTGGACGGCGGTGCCGCGCCTTCGATGCCGAAGGTCTGCCCACCGCCCGGGGTGAGCATCTGGATCGAGCCACCGAAATTGGTGTGTACACCGGAGCCGCCGAACAACGTGATATCGCCCTTGTAGGTGATCGGGTTGCCGGCCACGTCCTTGTCCGGGAACAGCGCGGCAATCGCCGCACGCCCCCGTACATAGCTGCCCTGGCGCACACCGCCCACCGCGTTGTACTCACGGCCGGCGGCCTTGAGTTCGGCGAAGTACACATCACGGGCGAACACCCGTTGCTGTTCAGCGGGCAGTGCGGCGTAAACCGCGCGGGCCTGCTCGCGGGTGCCGACGAAACCGAAGCGCTCGGCGAGCCAGGTGACCAGTTCGTTCTCATAGGTCTTGGCGACCTTGCCGCCCTGGATCGACAGGGCTTCGCCTGGCTGGACGAGGTTGGCCGGGTCCAGGTAGGCCTCGACAAAGCGCCGGTAATCCGGGCCGTTGGGGCCGACGCCAGCTTGCATGACGATGCCTGCGCCAGGGCGGTTGTCGCCCGCGACCACCGGGCCCAGGCTGGTGATGCTGACTTCGCCGCCCTTCGCCGGGTCACGCCCGGACATCAGGATATTGCCGCCCGCCGTCACTTCCAGCAGGCCAGGACCGGCAACCTGGAAGTTGCTGTACAGAATGTCGCGCCCGGCGGAGACGATGGAGATGTCAGTGGGGTTGTTGTGGATGAACAGGTTGCCGGTCGACTGCTCGCTGACCGCACCGGGGGCCGTATTAAAACGGCTGCCACTGCTGACAATGTCTCGCCCCGCCATCATCCAAACCGGCCCGTTGCCCTCGTACCAGGTCTGCCCCGAATGCAAAAACGTGGGGGAAGAATTGAACGTCAGGGTCCGGCCGCTGCTGACCCCCACCAGATCGCCGGTCAAGGCATAGAACCGCGCCGGTTCCGTTGGCGCGTAAGCGGCTGCCGACGCCGTGGCGGAGCCAAAGGCAAACAAAGGACGCGGAATGGAACCCGACGAGCTACCGTTCTCCGACAGATTGTTGCCATCGGCAACCACCTGACCATCAATGGTCCCGACGAACGCCGGCCGCCAAGGTGTGGCCATGATGCTGGGGTCGGCCCCGGAAGGCGTGACAAACATACCGCCCGCATAAATCGAGTCATGGGCCAGGAATTGCAACTGGCTGCTGGCACCGGGGGCGAGCACCAAGGCATTTATCGGACTCGTATCGGCTTGGTACCCCAGGACGGCGCTTCCGTAATAAATACTGCCGCCAGCCGCCGTCGCTCGAACGATCGATGGGTAGACAGTTGCCAGGTCGGACGCTGCGGCGGAGACAGATGGCGTCAAGTTGCCCCCCGCTGAAAACAGGTCGATTGCCGTGTGCCCGGTCCATAACGAGAACCAACTTTCGCCGGTCCCACTCGTCCCGCCACGGGTAAACGATGAGTTGTTCAGCAGGACGACACGGCCCGGGTCAATCACTTGCTGCAGCACCAGGTCACCCAATGTGGTCAGGTTGAATGTGGCATCCCCCGGCACCAGGGTGATGCCCCCCACTGCCCGGCCACGGGTCGCCTGGAACGGATCGAATGCCCGGGTTTCGCCCGGGCTCTGCTCAGAGCTGTTGCTGCCGTAGGTCAGGTCGATCCGGCCCGTGGTCGCACTTTGCAGTTGGACATTGCCCCGGATATTCACCAACTGGCCGTTCTGATCGTTTACATCAACCACGCTGCCAGGGTTCAGGGCGCCACCGATACGCACCCGCAGATCACCACCGCCCGTCAACTGCAGGCTGCCATCACCGGCAACCCGCCCGGTACTGCCAACCGCCAGCACCAGCCCCTGGCTGCGCGGGTTGGCAGAGGCCGACATTGGGTTGCCGTCCATGCGCCGAAGCACACCGGCATCCCCGCCTACCTGTACATCCACGTCACCGCCGCCGAGGGTGCCAAAACCGGTAAACCCGACGAACGCATCAGCCTTGGAGGCGTTGGCGGTATAGCTACCGAAATTGATCCACCAGGCCGTCGGCTGCGCCTGCCCGCCGGTGTTCACCGTGCCGCTGCCCTGGCGCCACAGCCAGTTGGCCACATCGGCGGAGTCGATGCCGTTATCCAGGGGGTTGGGCCGACTTGGGTTGAAGACGCCTCCCAGGATATTCCCCGTCAGGTTGCCCCCCACGTTCACGCTCAAATTCCCCCCTGCCTCCGGGTACCAGGCACGGTACAGGCTGTCAGATGAGCCGTTGACGAACTGTTCAAAATAACTGTTGGTATCGTTCAGCACCGTCTTCGCGCTGTTCAGCGCCTTGGGCTGGTTGTAGGGGTCACTGGCACCGGTTGCAGTGGACGATGTACCGGCGGTGTAGACCCCGTACAGGGAGTCCATGCTCAAGTCGCCGGCGCTGAGCAGTTCGAGGTCGCCCGTACCGGTGCGAATCACACTGAAACGGCTGCTGGAGGGGGTCGCCGCATACTCTTTGCCGCTTTGGGCCTGGCAGTAGGCGGGCGAGCTTGCACAGAACTCATCGATGGACGGGATACCGAACTGGTCCAGGATGCTTTGCTCGATCGGCGTTCCGACGGTGACGATAATCCCGTTATCCGCCAGGTCCTTGGCGCCGAATTCGGTCCAGACATAGCCAACTTTCACGGCGCAGTACGCCGGATTGCCCCCACAGAAATCATCAATCGAACCCAGCCCGAAATCATCGAGGATCTTTTGGTCGATCGGGTCGCCTTCCTTGACCACCACCCCATTGGCCGCAAAGTCCTCCACCGCGAAGGCGGTCCAGGTCAACTTGCCCTTGGCGGGCATCTCCTTGGCAAACATGCCGTAGTGGCTGTCAGCCAAACGCAGGTCGCCGCTGCGCGGATGGGCTTGCAGGATGCGGCTGTCGGCCGCCTCGGTGTCAGCACCTGCAACCAACCGCAGCGACCAGGATTGCGAACCTTCGGCCAGCATCGGCGAGAGGGCCCACAGCTTGCCCTGGCGCCCCGCCACTTCCGGGCGCAACGCCACCGACTCAGCCCCGCCCGGCAACTTGACGTTGGTGCCGGAAGGAATCAACGCGCCGCGCGGCAGCGGTATGTCGCCATTGAGGGTCACGTAGTTTTGCGTCGGGTTAAGCGCCTCGTAGTTCGTCGGCAACGGCACCCCTTTGGGCCAGGTCAGCGCCCCGAGCCGGGTGTCCTGGGTCAGCAGGCTGCCGGCGTCCAGCTGTGAGCCGGCCGCCAGGGTGTGTGCCTGGCTCAATAACGTGCCTGCGGCAAACAGCAGATTGCCCGCGCTGTCGAACACCGCTGCGGCCAATACCGTACCGGCAGGCAGCGTCAGGTCCTGGTTCAGCGTCGCCCGGGTCGGCAAGCGCGTTCCGGCGGCCACGCCCACGGCCTTGATCGGCAGATCGTAGTTGAGCACGGTGCCCGCCGGGAAGGTCGTGCCGTCCGCCAGGGTGATGCCGTTACCCGGCACGATGATCGTGCCGCCGGTAAAGTCGATGCCCGGCAACAACACCCAGCCCTTGTCATCGACGGTCTGCGGTGGCGGTGCAAAACCGTCGTTGATGCTGCCGTAAATATTCAGGTCGCCACCGGCGCGCAGGGTCAGGCTGCCCGACTCACCGGAGCCATACACCGAGGTTTTCTGGCTGTTGGGGTTGAGGCTGGCGTAACGGTAGCCGGACAGGTCCAGATCGCCCTGCACCACCAGGTCACCGTCCGCGGTCTTGCTGACGATTTCCACGCCCGGGCGCAGGTGGAAGGCATCGGCGTAGGTTGCATTGTTAAGCCCGGCGAGTTTGTTTTGCAGCAGGTTCTGGTTGAGCAATGCACCGTTGATAAAGGCCGTGCTCAGCACATGCTTGCCATCCAGGTAGGCCTGGTCGATCTGTTGGTAAGGCCGCCCGCTGGCCGTCGGATCGGTGACCAGTGGCGCATCGTCGTAACTGATCATGCCGTTGAGGGTGATCGAGCGCGCGCCCTGGATCGTCAGGGGGCCATGGGCATCGATGTTGATGTCGTTACTGGTGCCATCGACGTTGATCAGCCGTGGTGCATTCAGTTCCAGGGTGCCGCGGTTGCGCCCGTCATTGCCCTGGACCGCCTCGGTGCCGTGGCGCAGGTCGACGCGTGCGCCATCGGCCAGGGTCAGTTGACCGGTGCCGGAGCCGAGCACCACCATGGCCCGGTTGGGCGAGTCGATGATCTTGCCGTAGCTGTCCACCCGCAGCTTGCTGCCATGGGCGTCGAGTACCGCGCCGCCGTCCAGCGTCAGGCCGTGCTTGCCGGCCAGGTTGATGCTGCCGACGCGCTCGCCACTGGCGTCCACCAGGCCGGTGACCCGCAGGCTGCCGTTGTCCACGGAGACGTTGACGGTGCCGGCCTTGAGGCCATTGCCGATGGTCAAGTCGCCCTGCTTGAGTTGGAAGCTGCGTGTGCCGAACACCTGGCCTTGATTCAGGCGCTGGTTGAGGTCGGCGAACTGCTGGTCCAGTGAACCGCTGCTGCCCAGGCGCTGGGCCTGGATTTCCACGGTACCGGCCTCATAAGGCATCGTGGTCCCGCCCGCATCGTAATAGCCACTGCTGCCGGCGAGGATCGTGCCTTGCAGGTCGACGATACCGCCCGCCGCGTCCACCGCAACCGCCCGCAGTTTGCCGGCCTGGTTGTTTTTGGCCGAGAGGTCGATGGTCGAGCCGGCAGCCTGCAGTATGTTGCCGCTGCGGCTGTCCAGCAGCACCGTGCCGCCCGCGCCGTACTGGGTCACATCGTTGAACACAGTGGCGCCACCGGCCACGTCGATCAACGCCGCATCCGTCAGCACCACATCACCCCGGGCGCCCAGGCTGACTTTGCCGCTGGGCAGCACTACCGCCGTGGCCAGGCGAATGCTATCGCCTTGCAGGGACAGTTCGGCGCCCTGGCCGTCGGCCTTGCCACGCGCCCCCACGGACGCTGCAATATCAATCGCCCCACCTGCGGTCATGCGGTTCACCGAACCGGCTTCGCCGGTCATCAGCGGGGTGAGGATATTCAGGTCGCCGCCGCTGTACTGGAAGCCCTTCACCGGGTCATAGGCGCCCTGGCTCTGATACACCGAGAGGCTGCCCTTGTGGTTGGCGGTAATGCGCTCGCTGGCATTGAGGTTCACGCTGGCAAAGCCCAAAGCCAGGCGATCGAAACTGCTCACGGTGTTGGTCTGGGCAAAGGCGCCGTAGCCGAACTCAATACGCTCGGCGTTGATATCCAGGCGCCCGCTGCCAGTGCCCGCCCCGCCGGCGATCACCGAGCCCGGTGGGGTGGTCGCGCCCTGCCAGATCAGGTTGGCGGTATGAATGTTGGCCACGTCGCCAGCGGCACCGGCACCGTAGATCGCCGGAGTGGAGAGCATCAGGTTGCTCAGCCGCGACTTACCCGTCAGTGGGTCATAGGTGTCCAGGGAGGTACTGCCGTAGAAGTTGAAACTGTCCCGCGCCGAGAGCTGCAGGGTTTCCAGGGCCGGCGCACCGAACTGTGAATCACCTTTGAGCAGGCGATCAAGAAGCGCCTGGGTGAGTGTCAGGCCGGCCGGCAACTGATTGGCCACAGCGGCAGCGGCCAGGGCTTGGGCGCTGCCGAGGTTAATGGTGTTGACCCCCAGGTTGAGGTGACGGGTGCCGTAGCGCACCTGGTCGCCCAACTGGAAGGTATTGTTGGTCAACGCCACGATGCTGCCTTCGGAGTACAGCCCGGTTTGCCCGCTGCACAGGCCCGTGTCACACACACCGATGCTGATCCCGCCGCTGGGCACCGTCGTATTGAATGCAATGACATTGAGCAAGCCGTTGGACGCCGCCAGCATATTGGTGACTTTGTAGATAAAACCGTCACGAGCGTCGTAGCTGGCTTTGCCACGGCCGATGGTGTTGATGGATGCGCCCTGCTCCAGGACGATCGCGTTGGTGTCACTCAACAAAAAGACTTCCGGCGCTGCGAGCGTCACACCTTCCCGAAGCGTGACGGTGCTGTTGGCCCGACTCGTACCGCCAGCCAGGACGATGTAATTCCCGGACTGGCCATACGTAACTGCCGTCATCCCCCCCACCATCAAACGCGAGGCTCCCAAGGCGTTGAGGCTGTCATCGTTGAAGGTAATGCCGGAAAAACCGCTGGTTGCGGAACTGCCCGCCGCGACGACTTCAATACCAAGCTTGCCTGGATCAATCACCGCCACCGCGCCGCCATAGCCACCCGCCGCGGCCTCAAAACGGCCTATGCCCTGGAACGAAAACGCATCAGCGCCGCCCCCTGGCCGCAAGGCCAGTTTCAGGGTCTTGGCGTCGACGGCGAGCATCGGGCGTGGCACACCCTGTTTCGCAGCGTCGGCCATGGCGAACTGGGCGTAGCTGGTTTCGTTGTATTGGGAATAGCGACGCAAGGTATCGGCCGAGGTCAAAATCAACTGGCTGGCAACGCTGTTGCCGATCCCGGTGTTGGCGATGGACAAGCGCCCGGCGGTGGACCAGGAGCCATTGCGCATGCGCTGGGTGGCGGCATCACTGCCGAGACCGGCCAGGCCGTTGATCTCGACACGGAAAGCGCCGGGCATCAAGGCGTAGGTGGACGGCATCAGGGTATAAGTGCCCGCCGGCAGCCCCGGCACTCCGGCGCCGATGGTGACCTGCTGGCCCACCAACGGATCGACTGCGCCCTTCTCCGGCGCCACCGGTGCCGCGCCGGGCTGTACCCCGGGCACGATGGCGTAAATCGGGTTGGTGGCCAGGCCCGGCAACACAAAACCGCCATTGGCACCAAACTGCACCAGTGGGCTGTAGCGCGCATCCGTAGAGCCTCCGCGCCCGGAAACGAAACCGGCCCCCAGCAATTCGCCGCCGCCCGACAGATCCAGGGTAGCCTCAGGCTGCACCTGCACCGACTGGCCGCCGAGAATCACCCCGACGCTGAGTTCCGCGTCCTGGTTGACCAGCCCGCCCTGGCCGACAAACGTCACGGTCTTGCCGTTGTACTTATAGACCTGCCCGTCCAGGGTGCCGCCATACGGCAGCACCAGGCCCCTGCCGCTCACCGACGTCACGCTGCCCGGCAGCAATTGCACCTGGCTGCTGCCCATGCTGCCGATATCGATCAACCCCAGGGGCGCCCGCACCACACCGCCCTGCCGCACCGTCGCGGCGCCCAGTTGCAGGCGCCCGAATGCCGAGTAAGGCACCGCGGCATCCGTGTTGCCGGTACGGCCAATGGTCAGGGTGCGCAGCGGGTCGAACGTGATGTTGAGGCTGTTGAATTCGCTCAGGTAGCCGGCAATGACCCGCGCACCGACCTCCGTGGCCGGATACAACTGCGCCGCCCGCAAGGTCATATCGCCCTGGGTCAATAACTGGGTGCTGACCCTCAAGGCCACGCCGTCCGGGTTCGCACCCGCCAGGAAGCGCAGATCGCCCTGGCTGGTCAGGTTGACCTGATCAAAGCCGCGACGCTCAAGGCCGACCAGGCTGTCGTCCGCCTGGCGCAGTTTGCCCTTGCTGCCAAACAACACGCTGCCGCGCACATCGATCAAGCTGCCGCTGGCATTGAACTGCGCCTCGGTGGCGCGCAGCGAGGGTAACGGCAACACCGACACCGGGTTCACGTAGAACTCCCGGGCCGGCGAATCCATGCCGGACAGCAGCAGAGACGGTGCCGACAGATTCACCCGGGCATTGGCTGCCGCGCCCTCACTGAGGTTGAAGGCACCGCTGTACAGGCGCAGGCTCTGGCCCATGTTCAAGGACACATCGCCGTCGAAACTCAACAGGCCGTTGCTCATCAATGCCAGGTTGTCGAAGCCGCCCGCACTGACCTGGTCGACGCCCAGGCGAGAATGGCCGTATTCCAGGCTGTCGGCCGCGTCGGCGGCGGTGCCGGCGAGCGGGTGGGCCTGATGGGTCTGGCCGAGCACCAGTTCACGCACCTTCAGCACGCGATCCGTGACACTGCTCTTGGTGTAATACGGGCTGTCCAGCGCTACGTTCAGGCTGCCGCCCGCTGCGCCGGCACCGCCGGCCCGGGCTACCAGACTGCCGTCCAGGTACAAGCCATTGTTGGACGCCAGGCTGATGCTGCCGCCATTGCTGGCCACCCGGGTTGCGCCCTGTCCCGGCACATCCAATACCGCTTGCGTGCCCGACGCGTCCAGCCGGGCGCCCTCGCGTACCACCACAAACAGGTCGCTGGCAGTGACCGTGCCGGTGCTCAGGTTGATCTCGCCACCGATGCTGATCTTGCCGCCGTCACGGACCAACCCGTATTGGCTCCCGCGATTGTCCACGGCGGTCGCGGCCCGGGCGGCGACATCGATCAGTGCGTTTTCACCCAGCCAGATGGAGCGGCCGTGGCCAACCGCGTTGGCCGGCTCGAACGCGCGCGTGGTCAGGCCGTTCAGGTTGACGCTGCCACCCCAGGCATTGAGCGTGCCGTCGACCGTCAGTTGGCCGATGCTGCGCAGGTTGATCGACTGGCCCGGGTCGACGCTGATCACCGCGCCCTTGCCGACCACCAGCGCGGTTGTCGGCAGTTGCTCGGCAGGCGACTCCAGGTGGCCGGCGGAAAGGGTCAGGCTGGCGCCACGGCGTTGGCCGAGTACGCCCTTGCTCGCGTCTTCCTGGTAAAGCGGCGGGGTCCAGCGCTCCATCACGCTGGCCGCAGCGCCGCCGCCCGGCGTCGTGGCGGCCTGCTCCGAGAGCCGGTAGGCCGGCACGTTCACATCCACCTGAGTACCATCGGCGACCAGCAATCCTTCGTTGCCGGTAATGTCATAGGCCGAAAAACCCTTGTTGAAAAAATCCCCGGCCAACTGCAAGGTCTTGGCATCCGGCGCCTGCGGGCTCTGGCCGATCTGCACCTTGTTGGCCTGCAAGGTCAGGGTGCCGCCTGCGCTGACGCCATAGCCGCGAATCTCGGCGCCTAGGTCCAAAGCCCCCAGTGCGCCCACGGTCACGTCGCCGCCCTTGCCGCCCCGGACTTTGCCATCCAGGCCGATGGTCGCCCCGGAGGACGTTTCCACCAGGCTGCCCGCCGCGAGGTTCACGTCGCCGGAGCTGCGCAACGACACCTTGCCACCGTTGATATACGCCACCCCGTCAGTGGCCGAAGGGTCCAGCGCCAGATTATTCCAGCGCCCGGAACTGTCCAGCTTGACTCCGGCGGCCACATCGAGCCGGCCGATGCCCGGCAGAATCACATCGCCAACGACATTGGAGCGATTGAGGTCGACCTGATTCAGCAGGTTGCCCGCGTTGATGCTGCCGCCGTGGGCCGTGAGGTTGGCATTGACTGAAACCACGGGGCCGAACAGGGTGATGTCGCCGCCGTCAGCCACCTTGAGTGCGCCATTGACGTCAATCTGCTGCTTTGCGCCGACCTTGATCGCGCCCAATCGGTAGCCATTGAGCTGGTCACTGTCGAGCACCAGTTTGCCCTGGCGTTCGGTCGGCAGCGCAGTGGCCAGGTCCAGGCCGTCGGCGATTTTTTGCGTGCTGCTCTCGATCAGCACCTGGTCGATGGTCGGGGTCAAGGCGTAGCGCAAGGTGCCGGTGGCCTTGTTGTACACCGGCGTGTACTGGCCAATGATCAACTGCGCCCGCTGGGCCATGGCCTGCTGTGACTGCTGATAACCATCAAGGTTGATATTCGGTGCCTGGGTCTGGCGATCGCCCTGGAATACATCGCTGATCAACTGGCCTTCCAGCACCGCGTTGGTGGTGCCCACCACCAGCTTGCCGGCGTCGCGGCCCACGGTGTAGCCCGCCTCGTAGCGGCTTTGCTGGGCCACCAGCGGGTTGTAGTAGAAATCGCTGCGGCCCCAGCGGACGCTGGTGTCTTCAAAGCCCTTGTAGATCCCCGCGTAGAGAATGTCCCCGGGGGCTTTCGACAGCTCATAGAGCTGGCCGTCAGGCCCCTTGAGCCAGGTCTGGCGGATGTAGCCGGCCTGCACATCGACGGTGCCGCCCGACAGATTGACCTGGGCACCCTGCTGGGTCACCACGTCCTTGCCGGTGAACGTCACAGTGCCGCCCTGGGCCATCCACTCGCCGACCGAGTGGCCCTGGGTGCCCAGGTAACCGCCGACTTCCAGCAGCCCGCCGGCGGTGTACCAGCGGTCCGTCGCATAGCCGTTGGTGCCGGCCGGGACGAACACCAGGTCCCGCAGGTCGACCCACACGTCGTTGTTGATCAATTGCCCGCCGTCACGGTTGGCGGGCGCGTCGCGCTGTTCGTTGCCTTGCACGTTGATCTTGATGTTGTTGGCTTCCATCGCCACCTTGACGCCAATCGCGCCGGACACGTCGATCATCGCGCCGTCACGCACCAGGCTGCGCTGGCCGGCACTGACCGCCACCTGGCCGCCGGTGGCCAGGGTGATCGAGCCTTTGCGCAAATCCACAGTGCCGCCGCTGACGATCTCGATCCGCGACTGGTCGGTGCGATCGGCCACCGCGCTGAGGTTGTTGAACTGGCCGGTGATCAGGTTGGCAGGCAAGCCGTCGAGCTTGATCAGGCCGTTGTCCTTCTGGCTGTTGAGGGCGGTGCTGCCGCTGGCGTCCAGCAGGATCGCCGTGGTACTGCCCTCGCCCAGGGTCACGCTGGCGCTGGTGTCGCTGGCGGCGTTGAGCAAGTGAATCGTGCCGCGGGTATCCACCGAGGTGCTGGCCAGGGCCACGCCGTTCTGCTGCACCTGGTGCCCGGTGAGGGTGATGTCGCCGGTCGACGCCATGATCAGGCCGCTGTTGCTGACCTTGCCCGACGTGCTGCCGGCCTTGAGGCTGGTGGCCACTTCATTGCCACGGGTGGTGGAGCGGTCGTTGCCGGTGGTGCCGACGCCCTTGCGGATATAAAAACTGTCGCCGGCGGCCAGGGTGGCCTGGCCCCTGGCGGTGATGATGCTGCCGGCGTTCTCGACCTCCGAGCCGAGCAGCAAGGCGTAGCCACCGGCGTCGGTAGAGGTGGCCGGGTTGTGAGTCTGGATCAACGCGCCGCGCTGCACCTCGACCTTGCCCGCCGCGTCGGTGAAGGTCGGCTGGGTGCCGTTGGCATCCACATAGATCCCGCGTTGGGTGAATTGGTCATCGGTGATGGTGGCAGCGGCCGCCACCAGGTTGCGCACATTGACCTGGCTGCTGCCGCTGAAGATCACCCCGTTGCGGTTCATGATCATCACTGTGCCAGGGGCGTTGATCTGGCCCTGGATTTCGCTGGGGCGCGCGTTGGGGTCGTTGACACGGTTGAGCACGGCCCAATTCGATTGCTGCTGGAAATCGACCGTGGTGTTGCGTCCGACGTTGAAGGTTTCCCAGTTGAGGATCGCCTTGTCGGCGGTCTGCTCGATGGTCACCGTGGTCTTGCCACCGGACTGGCTCTGGGTCGGGCCCTTGGCGTTGGTCCAGCCCTGGGTCAGGCTGTTGTCCACCTGCAAGCCGCCCTTGCCGAGGCCGTCGGGAATCGTCGAGACCTGGCCGAGCGCCGCTTGCCGGCCAGCGGCCTGGGCGGCCTGCTGGGCCGCAATCGCCGCGACACTGTTGTTGAGCGTGCTGATGGAACGTGACAACTGCTGGTTCGCCCGCGCCTGCTGATTCAACGACGGAATCCCCGGCACCTGCGCCCCGTTGAGGCGGGCCGCTGTCGCCGCCTGGGAGGCACCCTTGTCGGCAAACCAGCCGGAGCTGAACGCTGTCGCCGCGTGGGCGCTGCCTGCCACCATGAACAAGGCAATCGCCTGGGCCAGGGGTTTGAGGCGCAGGATCGTCTGGCCGCCAGGGCCTTGGGCATTCAGGTTGACCGGTGGTTTGCAGCGGACCATCAGGAAGCTTCCTTCTTTGTTTTTGCCCATGGGGAACTGGCGACGTGCGTCACGTATGGGAGTTAGGCGGTTGGCGAGGGGCGGGACTGAACTTCTGTCATGGAAAGTTCATGTAAGGCTGATAGCCGAGCCGCAAACGCAAAAATCAGCAACGGCACAGGCCGTTGCTGATCGGGTGTTGCCGGTCGGTAAAAGCGTGGGTTACAGCGGACGACCGATGGCGTTGCAGACATCAGACTTGCCGATGCTCAGCGCGCTGGTTGCGGTAACGAAGTTGCTGGTGATCGCGGCTTTCCAGGCAGCTGGCAGTGGCACGAAGCGGTTGGCCTTGATCGCGTTGTCGTTGCTGTTCAAGGCGCTGGCACCGAAGTGACGGGTGAAGAATGCACGCACTTGCGAGGTCTGGGTGGCGTCGGCGTAGCACTGGCTGAAGATCAGGTTGGTGAAGCCCAGGATCGGATAACCGCTGCTTGGGTAAGGCACGACGCTTGGGTCGTTGGCATCGGCGGCGGCAGCAAACACCGGTACCCAGGCGTTCTGGTTGGCGACGTTGGCAGCAGCCGGTACGGGCACAGCAGCAATGGCGGCGGAAACGTTATCAGGGGCTGGAGAAACACCGGCGACCTTGGCCACTTTGGTGGCGTCATCCAGGCCAGCCAAGGTAGGCGCGGCATAGTCCGGGCTCATGTAGGTGATGCGACCATCACCGGCGTTCAGCGCGGTCATCACGCCTTGGCTGGTCACGGCAGGCACGGCGCCTGGTGGCACGCCGAAGCTGTCCGCGAAGTTGGTGGTGACCACAAATTTCTTGGACTCATTGACGCACTTGGCCGCCAGGAAACGGGTGAACAGCTCGGTGGTGCCGCTGGCTTCGTTACGGTAAACCACCACGATGTTACCGGTGCGACCGGTAGCCGGGAGTTGGTTCCAGGTGGTGATGCGGCCCGAGAACACGCCGCACAGTTGATCAACGCTCAGGTCAACTGCGTTGGTACCGGCCTTGTTGAATGGAATGGCAACCGAAGTGGCGACCGAAGGCACTTGAATCAGCTTGCCCCAGGTCGCTTGTTTGGTGGAGGCGTAGGTGGACAGTTCAGTCGAGGTCAGCTTCGAGTCGCTGCCCGCCCAGTGAACGTTCTTGGTGCCGGTGCCGAACTGGCTGTAGTCGTTGTTCAGGAACGCCAGTTTGCCCTTGCCGCTGCCCACGCCGATGTACGGGGCGAAACCGGCGGTCAATACGCCGGAGGTCTGGTACAGCGGTTGTGGCAGGGTGGCGCCGCCGCCGTTGATGTCTGCCATGGCAGCCTGGGCCGAGCACAGTGCAGCGAGGGTCATGGATACCGCGAGAACGTTGCGCTTAAACATGAAGAAGCTCCTTTCGTCGTGTTTGTACGTTGGGGTAGATGACGCTATGGCTTCGGTCCCGGGCTGTGTTCCGGGGGGTACCCAGGGGTGAGGCCATGGGTATGAAATTTCGCAGCATCCGATGACAGCTAAAGGAAAAAACCTCGGGAGGAACGGCTTGATTTTTAAAAAGATTCTCGGGTGTTTTGGTCACACTTTTGAGCGATCTGGGGGTGAGGTGACAGCGAGGTTTCAGCGCGGACTTCGAGGACCGGGCTGGAGGCGTTACGGGCCATGTGGTGGGGTTGGGCAGATGACAGAATGAGGAACCCGAGGTTGGGACCCGCGTGTCGGGCGCGCGAAAATAGTCTTGAAGAAACGCGATTCAAATGTGGGAGCTGGCTTGCTCGCGAAAGCGGTGGATCAGGCGCGACATGTGTTGACTGACACACCGCTTTCGCGAGCAAGCCCGCTCCCACATTTTTGATCGTGTTTCGTCAGCAGTCAGGTCACCAGTTGATTGATTTCGATGATCGGCAGCAGCACGGCCATGACGATGACCAACACCACGGCGCCCATCACCACGATCATCAGTGGCTCAAGCAACGCCGTCATGCCCATCGCCCGACGCTCGATATCCCGCGACAGGGTTTGCGCCGCGCGCTCGAGCATTGGCGGCAGCGAGCCGGTTTTTTCGCCGCTGGCGATCAGGTGGATCAGCACGGGCGGAAAGACCTTTTCCACCGCCAGCGCAGGCGCCAGGTTGACGCCCTCGCGCACCTTGGCGGTGGCATCTGTGACGCACTGGCTCAGGCGGTCGTTGGACAAGGTCTGGCGCGCCGCTTCCAGGGCGCGCAACAACGGCACGCCCGCCCCGCCGAGAATCGCCAGGGTCGAGGCAAACCGCGCGGTGTTGAGGCCCAGTACAAAACGCCCGATCAACGGCAGGCGCAACACCCGGCTGTGCCAGCTCAGCCGCGCCACGGGGTTGCGCAGGTACAGGCGCCAGCTCCAGAAACCACCCACGATCCCGGCAAAACACAGCCAGCCCCAGGCGCGGATAAAGTCACTCGCATTGAGCATCGCCAACGTCAGCCCCGGCAGGTCCTGGCGAGCCTGGGAAAACGCACTGACCACCTGCGGCACCACGTAGCTGAGCAGGAAAATCACAATGCCGATGGACACCAGCCCCACCACGCCCGGGTAGATAAACGCCGTGAGGATCTTGCCCCGCAGGTTATTGCGTTCCTCGATATAGTCGGCGAGGCGCTCCATGACCTGGGCCAGGTCGCCGGACTCCTCCCCCGCCGCGATCAGCGCCCGATAGATCGACGGAAAGTCCCGGGGCCGCGCGGCCAACGCATCGGCCAGGCGCATGCCGCTGCGCACATCGGCGCGCACCGCGCTCAAGGTCTGGGCAATGTGTTTTTTCTCGGCTTGCTCCACCGTGGCGCTCAACGCGGCCTCCAGTGGCAGGCTCGCACCGAGCAGGCTCGCCAGCTGGCGCGTGGCCCAGGCCAGGTCATTGTCCGAGAGCTTGGCGCTGAACCGGCTGCCACCGCCGGCACGCTCGCTGTTGTTCTCGACCTGCACCCGCAAGGCCGTCAGGCCACGGCTGCGCAGGTGGGCAAACGCGCCGCTCTGGCTGTCTGCCTCAAGGTGCCCGGACTCCAGCTTGCCGCTGGCGTCGGCGGCTTCGTAGCGGTATCGGTTCATCAGGCGTCCCGTGTTACGCGCAGGATTTCTTCGGGGGCGGTGGCGCCGCTGCGTACCCAGCGTTCGCCATCCTCACGCATGCTGAACATGCCGGCGCGGCGTGCGGCGGCCTTCAAGGCCTGCTCGCCGGCGCCCTGGTGGATCAGCCCGCGCAGCTCGTCGTCGATGCAGAACAATTCATGGATACCGGTACGCCCGCTGTAACCGATCTGGTTGCACTGCGCGCACCCGACAGGCCGCCAGGTGCCGGGCGCGGCCGGGTCTTCCTGCTTGCAGTGCGGGCACAGCCGACGCACCAGGCGCTGGGCCAATACGCCGAGCAGTGACGAGGCCAGCAGGAACGGTTCGACGCCCATGTCGATCAAGCGGTTGACCGCCGAGACGGCGTCGTTGGTGTGCAGGGTGGCGAGCACCAAGTGGCCCGTGAGCGAGGCCTGGACGGCAATTTGTGCGGTCTCCAGGTCGCGGATTTCGCCGATCATGATGATGTCCGGATCCTGGCGCAGGATTGCCCGCAGGGCCAGGGCGAAGGTCATGTCGATCTTGGCGTTGACCTGGATCTGGCTGATGCCCGGCAGGTCGTATTCCACCGGGTCTTCGACGGTCAGGATATTGCTGGTGCTCGCATCCAGCCGGGCCAGGGCGGCGTAGAGGCTGGTGGTCTTGCCGCTGCCGGTGGGGCCGGTGACCAGCACGATGCCGTGGGGTTGGCGGATCAGGGTGTCGAGTTTGGCCAGGACGGCGGGGTCCATGCCGAGGGTTTCCAGCTGCAGGCGGCCGGCTTGTTTGTCCAGCAGGCGCATCACTACGCGCTCGCCATGGCCGGTGGGCACGGTGGAGACGCGGATATCAATGGGGCGACCGGCCACGCGCAGGGCAATGCGGCCGTCCTGGGGCAGGCGTTTTTCGGCGATATCGAGTTGGGCCATGATCTTGATGCGTGAGACCAGGGCGCCGTGGAGGGCCTTGCGCGGGGACACCACGTCACGCAGGGTGCCGTCGACGCGGTAGCGCACCACGGAGTGGGTTTCGTAGGGTTCGATGTGGATGTCGCTGGCTTCGTCGCGGGCGGCCTGGGTGAGCAAGGCGTTGATCATGCGGATCACCGGGGCGCCGTCCTGGGTGTCGAGCAGGTCGGTGATTTCGGGGATGTCTTGCATGAGGCGGTCGAGGTCGACTTCGTTTTCGGCGGCGCCCACGACGGCGGCGGCGCTGCCGGTGTCGGCGTAGGCAGTGGCCAGGAGGCCGTCCAGTTCGTCTTCGCGCACCTGGATCAGGTGGGTTTGGCCGAACTGGCGGTGGACTTCGCTGATGGACCAGCCGGGGGTCGAGGGGCAAATGGTCAGCGTCGGGCCCTGGGTTCCCGGGTGAAGGAGGATGCGTTGGGATTTGGCCCAGGCGTAGGGCAGGAGGCTCATGCTTTTGGGCTTCGTTTGGTTGAGTACATATCCATTCCTTCGGTTACGGCTTGTATTGGTTCCGCTCTTACAGCGGCTCACTTTTGAACAGCGCAAAAGTAAGCAAAACGCTCTTGCCCCACCACTCGGCACCTCGCCTAGGCTCGGTGTGCCCTCACTCCGGCTTTGGACCGTGGGCCGCCGTCATGGGCCATCCCTGGCCCAGGACGGCTAACCCGGCGTCCTGCCGGGTTACCCACGCTCCA
>NZ_JACARS010000085.1:0-27370 GCF_013386485.1 Pseudomonas sp. P7758
GTAAGAGCGAAACCATAAGCAGCCGTTACCTAAATAACGGATATGTACCCAGCCCTCAGGACTTCAGCGCCTTCTTCGGATAAATGTCATACCGACTGGACTTCCCATCCAACGCATGACTCGGCTTAACCCCCTCAATACAAGGCGCCTTACGCGGCCGCTTGACCACCACACGATGACTGGCCAAAGCCAACGCCGCCGCCAACAACGCCGGCGCATCCGGATCATCCCCCACCAGCGGCCGAAACAACCTCATCTCCTTCTTCACCAACGCCGTCTTCTCCCGATGCGGAAACATCGGATCCAGATAAATCACCTGAGGCGGCTCCCCCTCCCAATCGCGCATCACCTCAATGGAGTTGCCCTTGAGCAACCTCATCCGCGCCACAATCGGCGCCACCTCAAAATCCTCTGCACCTCGCGCCAAGCCATCTTCCAGCAACGCCCCAATCAACGGCTGGCGTTCAATCAGGCTCATCTCGCAACCCAGGCTGGCCAACACAAATGCATCCTTTCCCAACCCAGCGGTAGCATCCAGCACCCTGGGCCGCACGCCCTGTGCCACACCCACCGCCTTGGCAATCATTTGCCCGCTGCCGCCGCCATACAGACGCCGGTGCGCCGCCCCACCCTCCACAAAATCCACCCGCACCGGCCCCGGCGCCTCAGGCCCCAGCTGTTGCAACTGCAGCCCCTGCTCCCCCACCTGCAAGGCAAAGTCCGCCTCATCCAGTTGCAAAGGCAACCCCAGCTGCTCGGCCCAGTGCTGCGCACGCGCCTGAAAACCTTCGGCCAAGGCCTCGACCCGAATGCGGCTGGCCGCTGGTTGTTCGCTCATCGGTGACTACGCTCAAAAATATTAAGGATCGGCAAAAAGCGGCCGATAAAAAAAAGGATCCGGCATTTTGCCAGAGCTGAGCGACGATCGAGAGAAATGTCAGACATTCCTTCGCTATTCACCGGTGTACTGCCGACCCACAACCACTTCGGCCTGCGCAATACCCAAGCGCTGGCCGGCGTCAGTCATGTGTGGCAGGACTTCTTCGCCCAGGCGTTGGCCGAACAGCTCGGCGACACGCCGGGCGCGCTCGCCAAGTCGGTGGCGAAACCTGTGGACCCGGCGGTAGAACCCAGCGAAGGAAGTGACCTGCTGTCACAGATCGTCACCCAGCGCGCCTGTGATGTGACAGACACCGAGATCGCCCCGCCCGAGCCGCTGTTCCTGCCTATCGCCGAATTCGAACTGGAACTGCTGCCACCGGCCCCGCCACCGTACCCGGCGGAAGAAGTGGTCGCCCAGCAAAAGCAGCAAAACTTCGAAAGCGCCTGGGTGCGCCCGATCGTCCTGACCGCCGGCCAACCGCTGCCCGAACCGGGTCCCGCGCCGCAACCACGCCCGCTGCATTTGCCGATCGCCGAATTCGAACTGGACCTGCTGCCACCACCACCGCCACCGTTCCCGGCAGAAGAGCTGGTTGAGCAACAGAAAGCCCTGGATTTCGACAGCCGCTGGGCGCGTCCGCTGATCCTGCACAACCTGCGCCTGGCCGCCTGACCCTCAGCGACACACCCACCACCGACCCATGTCCAGATGAAAGTGATTACGGTGGGCGGCGTTGTAATCCGGGCTCAACACCACATTGAAATCCTTGCAGGCGCCATCGCGCACTTGCCGCAGGAAGCGCGCACGCTCGCCGTCACCCGGCCAATCCTTGAGCACACTGATGGTGCGCCCGTCCGCCAGGCGAAACCCGGCGATATCCAACGCATTGGCCGACGCATGCTGGCTGAGTCGTCCGTTGGCGCGGTTGTAGATATTGCGACAGGCAAAGCTGCCCAGGTGATCGACCCGCGTCACTGCCTGGCCAAACACCGCCTGGGCCGCTGGTTGCAGGCTATGGCGCTCGAACAGGGCGAACGCCACGGCCAGCGGGCAACTGGCGAGAAAGCTGCTGCTCAAGCCGACATCAGCGCCTTGGACCCGCAATGTATTGCGCAGCGGGCAAGCCGCGTCGGCAGGGCTGTCCGCCTGATGGGCGACCCGCAGCCCGGAGGTCTTCAGCACTTGGTCACATAGGGCAGGATCATCCTGCAAACGCCCAAGCTTGAATCGGGTCAGCAGGTTCGGGCTTGCCCGCACGTCCAGCGGCGCCCACGGGTTCCACTCATCGGGCAGCGGCACCCAGCCCCGCCACACGCCAACCAACACACCACCTGCCAACACCAGCAGCACGCCCAGCACCTTGAAGAAACGCACGCCTCAGCCCTTGAACAGTTGATTGGCCTGGCTGAACGGCATCGAGCGCTCAGTGAAGGTAAACGTGCCCAACTCATGAACCTCCTGGGCCGCCCTGAAGAACTCGCCATAAGCCGCCAGGGCCATGGCCGAGCCGACGCTGATGCGCTTGACGCCCATCTCGCTCAACTGCGCCACGCTGAGTTTCAGGGCGCCTGACATCAAGATATTCACGGGCTTGGGTGCAACCGCCTTCACCACCGCCAATACTTCCTCGGCACTGCGCAGGGCCGGTGCATAGAGCACGTCGGCGCCAGCTTCGGCGTAGGCCTGCAGGCGGCGAATGGTGTCGGGCAAATCCAGCCGGCCATGCAGGAGGTTTTCCGCGCGGGCGGTCAGCGTGAAGGGGAATGGCAAACTGCGGGCAGCGGCGACTGCGGCTTCGACGCGCTCCACGGAAAGGTCAAAGGGATAGATCGGGTCGACGGCAATTCCGGTGGCGTCTTCGATGGAGCCACCGACAATCCCAGTCGCTGCCGCCCGCAGGATAGTCTTGGCGCAGCCTTCAGGGGTGTCACTGAAGCAGTTTTCCAGGTCGGCGGCGACGGGCAGCGAGGTCGCCTGGACGATCGCCCCGGCATTGCCCAAGGTGTCTTCCAGGGACAACGCACCTTCGGCATCCGGGCGGCCGAGGCTGAAGGCAAAGCCGGCGCTGGTGGTGGCCAGGGCTTCAAACCCCAGGCTGGCGAGCATTTTTGCGGAGCCGGCATCCCATGGATTGGGCATCACGAACGCGCGGTCACGCTCATGCAGGGCCTTGAAGGTTTCGGCGCGAAGGGTTTGGGCATCCATGACTGACTCCTGTCGGGAAAAGGAGCCTTAGAGTAACCCCAGTTGCTCCGCTGCGGGTTCTCGATGCAGGGTGGGCAATGCCGGCAAGCCGGGCAAGCGCAGCATCAATTTCTCATGAAAGCGCAAGGCCAGTTGGGCGGCCAGGCGGTTGTCGGAAGTGTGAAGAAACACGTAGGGCGTACGCCCCTCTTCGATCCAGCCGGCGACCTTTTCAATCCAGGGCACCAGGAACGGATCATTGGCTTCCAACTCCGGATGGCCGATAAAGCGCACTTGCGGAAACTGCGTCAGCGCCGCCGGGCGAGGCGGCACCTTGGGCTTTTTCGATTGGGCGTGCAGCACGGCTGCCGAGGTGGAGGTGCAACTGAACAACGCACGCGGGTCCAGGCAGATGCGCTCGACACCGCGGTCGCGCAGCAAGCGGTTGAGACTGCGCTCGGCGTCGCCCTTGGCGAAAAATTCCGAGTGACGCACCTCCACCGCCAACGGTCGCTCCAGCCCGTCGATAAACCCGGCCAACTCACCCAGGCGCTGCGGGGTAAAACTGGCCGGCAGCTGCAGCCACAACGGCGAAATACGCTCGCCCAACGGGCTCATCAACCCCAGGAAACTTTCCGCCGCCGGCAACTGCTCGATCAGGTTGCCGCTGTGGCTGATATCCCCCGGAAACTTGGCCGTGAAGCGAAAATGCTCGGGCATGATTTCAGCCCAGCGCTGCACGGTAGCGACGGAAGGACGGGCGTAGAACGTGGTGTTGCCCTCGACGGCGTTGAAGACCTGGGAATACAGGGCAAGGTAATCGCTGGAGCGGGCGTCGGCGGGATACAGGTATTCGCGCCAGGCGTTTTCACTCCAGGACGGACAACCGAGGTAGTAAGGCAACAGCATCAGATATGGATATCGAGGCCCAGCACTTCCATATCCCATTCGACAAAGCCGGCAGTGGTCAGGTAGCTGGCCAGGGCATTGGCGACGTTTTTGCTCATGGAGCGCGGGAAGATCATGTCTTGCTGGCGGGCAGGAACGCCGCTGGTGCGTGCACCGCCGGAACCCTGGGAACGGGTTGAAACAGCAGTGTTGTCGGACTGGATTTCAACAAAATCGGGCGAGTCTTCGACGGAGTCGTCTACCGTCACGTTCGCCTTGCGAGGCTTGCGCTTGAGGGGGTAGGACTGTGATGAAAAGCCGTCTATGCGCATACATGCGAACTCGGTATCGGTGATGGCATTTTAGTGGCGCTTTCCATGGCGCGCAAATGCTCTGGTGATAACTAGAACACATAATTGGTAAAAGGTTTAAAAGCGCGGGCAAATTCTGACGATTGGCTATTTTTGTCTGAAATTGCCCGCACTTTTGACGTCAAATAATCCCGCGTTCAGCCTTGGTCTGCGCCACTTTATCCCGCAGGTACACGGGCGCCGCCTGGTCCGCCGGAATCGCCTCGCCTCGCTCCCAGGCAAAGCGTGCCAGGGCCAGCAGGTCTTCGGCGTGGGGCAGCATCCCCGCATCCTGGTCGGCAAGCGTCACACCAATGCGCTCGCCGTAGCCCCAGCCGGTGCCAGCACCGAACCAGTCGCCGCTGGCATCGCCCGGCAACGCCGCCGCTTCAGGTGGCAGCACGGCCTCAGCGCCGATCAGGCGCATCTCGCCAGCGGTTTCGCGGTAGCAGCCCCAATACACTTCGTCCATGCGCGCATCGATGGCTGCTGCAACCTGGCTTGCACCGTGCTCGCGAAACGCGCGCTGCGCCAGCACCGCCAGGTTGGACACCGGCAATACCGGACGCTCCAGCGCAAACGCCAACCCCTGGACCACACCGATAGCGATGCGCACGCCGGTGAACGCGCCCGGGCCACGCCCGAATGCGATGGCGTCCACCGCCGACAAGGTGGTGCCCGCGTCCAGCAGCAATTGCTTGATCATCGGCAACAGCTTCTGCGCGTGCAGGCGCGGGATCACCTCGTAGTGGCTCGTAACCTTGCCATCGTGCAGCAGGGCAACGGAGCAAGCTTCAGTCGCGGTGTCCAGGGCCAGCAAGGTGCTCATCGGTGTATGCATCCACGTTGAAAAAAAGTGCGTCAGTATAAACAACAACGGCCCGCAAGCGGGCCGTTGTCAATCAAGCGGATGAACGATCAGATCAGCGCTTGCAGTACTTTGCCAGTGATGGCTTCAACCGAACCCACACCTTCGATGTGGCTGTACTTCGGCTTGCCCTGGGCGGCCGAGAGTTTCTGGTAGAAGTCCACCAGCGGCTTGGTCTGGGAATGGTAGACCGACAGGCGATGACGCACGGTCTCTTCGGTGTCGTCCTTACGCTGTACCAGGTCTTCGCCGGTAACATCGTCCTTGCCCGCGACTTTCGGCGGGTTGTAGACGATGTGGTAGACGCGGCCCGAGGCCTCGTGAACACGACGACCGGCAATACGCTGCACGATCTCTTCGTCTTCAACGGCGATTTCCACCACGTTGTCCAGCTCGACGCCGGCCTTCACCAGGGCTTCAGCCTGGGGAATGGTGCGCGGGAAGCCGTCGAACAGGAAACCGTTGTTGCAGTCTTCCTGGCTGATGCGTTCCTTGACCAGGTTGATGATCAGGTCATCGGAGACCAGGCCGCCGCTGTCCATCACGCTCTTGGCGATCAGGCCCAGCTCGGTGCCGGCCTTGACGGCCGCACGCAGCATGTCGCCGGTGGAGATTTGTGGAATGCCGAATTTTTCAGTGATGAACTTTGCCTGAGTACCTTTACCGGCCCCGGGAGCTCCCAGCAGAATGACGCGCATCGATGTGCTCCTCAATTTTTTATAGAGATGACGCTCGGATTCGCCGCGTGGGGCCAATCTCGGAAATTTTGGGTCCAGGCCGCACAAACGGCCAAAGGCTGATCAAGATACACAGCAGGCCCAAACCACACAAGCCGCCGAAAGTAGGAGAAACCCGCGCCGCGCTGGCTTTACAAGCAGGTACAACCCTGACAGCAAAACGCCGGTCGCCAATTTTACGGCGACCGGCGCGGGGTATCTGCAAGCTATTGAGAACACGCCATAAATGTCAGCCGGTGTTGCGCAAACCAGCGGCAATACCGGCCACAGACACCAGCAGCGCCTGTTCCAGAGGGCTGTCTTGTGCCGCTTCCTGTTGCCGCGATCGGGCCAGCAATTCGGCCTGCAGCAGGTGCAACGGGTCCAGGTAGGTGTTGCGCAGGCGGATGAACTCAAGCGTATCGGGGCTGTGGGCCAGCAGCTGAGACTGGCCAGTCAGGCCAAGCACCACACTGCACGCCTGCGACAATAGGTCGCGCAAGTGCGCACCCAATGGCAGCAGATCGGGCTGCACCAATCGCTCGTCATACAGCCGGGCGATGTCGGCGTCGGCCTTGGCTAGCACCATTTCCAGCATATCGATGCGGGTACGAAAGAACGGCCACTGCTCGCGCATCTGCCCCAGCAACTCGCCTTCGCCACGCTCCAGGGCATTGTTCAACGCCGCTTCCCAGCCGAGCCAGGCGGGCAGCATCAGGCGGGTCTGGGTCCAGCCGAAGATCCACGGGATCGCCCGCAGGCTTTCAATGCCACCAGCCCGGCGCTTGGCCGGACGACTGCCCAGGGGCAAGCGACCCAGTTCCTGCTCCGGGGTCGACTGGCGGAAATACTCGACGAACTGCGGATTTTCCCGCACCACGGCACGGTAAGCGCTGACACCGTCGGCGGCCAATTCGTCCATCAAGTGGCGCCAGGCCGGTTCCGGTGGTGGCGGTGGCAGCAAGGTTGCCTCCAGCACCGCCGCCAGGTACAGGTTGAGGTTTTGCTCGGCGATGTCCGGCAGGCCGAACTTGAAGCGGATCATCTCGCCCTGCTCAGTGGTGCGGAAACGCCCCGCTACCGAGCCCGGCGGCTGCGACAGGATCGCCGCGTGAGCCGGGCCGCCGCCGCGGCCTACGGTGCCGCCACGACCGTGGAACAGCAGCAGTTCGACTTGTTGTTCGCGGCAGATTTCCACCAGCCGTTCCTGGGCCCGGTATTGCGCCCAGGCGGCGGCGGTAGTGCCCGCGTCCTTGGCCGAATCCGAGTAGCCGATCATTACTTCCTGCGGGCCCTGCAGGCGGGCGCGGTAGCCCGGCAACAGCAGCAGTTTCTCGATCACCGGGCCGGCGTTGTCCAGGTCAGCCAGGGTCTCGAACAACGGCACCACACGCATCGGCCGTTGTACGCCGGACTCCTTGAGCAGCAGTTGCACGGCCAACACGTCCGACGCGGCGCCGGCCATGGAGATGACGTAGGAACCCAGGGACGCAGCCGGTGCGGCAGCGATTTCCTTACAGGTGTTCAGCACTTCGGCGGTGTCTGCCGAGGGTTTGAAGTAACCCGGCAACAAGGGGCGACGGTTGGCCAGTTCCTTCATCAGGAAGCTGATGCGCGCCTCTTCGTCCCAATCCTCGTACCGGCCAAGGCCCAGGTAGTCGGTGATTTCGGTCATGGCCGCGCAGTGGCGGGTGGAATCCTGACGTACGTCGAGGCGCACCAGGAACAGCCCGAACGTGACCGCCCGACGCAAGCAGTCCAGCAGCGGGCCGTCGGCAATCACGCCCATGCCGCAGCTATGCAGCGACTCGTAGCACAGTTGCAAAGGCTCGAGCAGGTCGCGGTTGTTTTGCAGCACATCGGCGGGCGCCGGCGTGGTGCTGGTCAACGAGGTGTGGGCCCATTGGCGTGTGGCGCGCAGCCGCTCACGCAATTGCTTGAGCAACGCCCGGTAAGGTTCGACGCTGTCACCCACCTTGGCCTGCAATGCCGGGCTGGCCTGTTGCATCGACAGTTCGGAGGCGAGGTGGTCGATGTCGCGCAAGTACAGGTCAGCCGCCATCCAGCGCGCCAGCAACAGCACTTCGCGCGTGACTGGGGCGGTGACGTTGGGGTTGCCGTCGCGGTCGCCGCCCATCCAGGAAGCGAAGCGAATCGGCGCGGCCTCCAGAGGCAGGCGCAGGCCGGTAGCCGCGTGCAAGGCGTGATCGGCCTTGCGCAAATAATTCGGGATGGCGTGCCACAACGAATGCTCGATCACCGCAAAGCCCCACTTGGCTTCGTCTACCGGCGTGGGCCGGGTGCGGCGGATTTCTTCGGTGTGCCAGGCTTCGGCGATCAGGCGTTGCAGGCGATTGCGGATCTGCTCGCGCTCGGCGGTGGTGAGGTCGCGGTGATCCTGCAGGGCCAGTTGTGCGGCGATGGCGTCGTATTTCTGGATCAGGGTGCGGCGGGCGACTTCGGTGGGGTGAGCGGTGAGCACCAGTTCGATTTCCAGCCGGCCCAACTGGCGCGCCAGGGATTCGCTGCTGTGGCCTTCACTCTGCAGGCGCGCCAGCAGTTCCGGCAGCACCCGCGACTCGAACGGCGCCGGGGTTGATTCATCACGGCGGTGGATCAACTGATACTGTTCGGCGATGTTGGCCAGGTTGAGAAACTGGTTGAAGGCCCGCGCCACCGGCAGCAGTTCGTCTTCCTTGAGTTGATTGAGGCTGGCGCTCAGCTCTTCGCCGGCCACCTGCTCCGAGGCCGCGCCACGGCGATCGGCCTTAGCGCCTTTACGGATCTGCTCGATCTTGTCGAGGAATTCATCGCCGTACTGTTCTCGAATCGTGTTGCCCAACAGTTCACCCAGCAGGTGAACATCCTCACGCAAACGTGCATCGATATCGCTCATCAGCCAATCTCCAGCAGAAAATCCGGGACGCTTTGATCTTCAAGAGTGCCGCCCACGGCGACGTCTTACAAGGAACTTTAAACCTTGTGAGTTGCAGCTAGTCTCAACAGTAAGCCGCAGCGTTATCCGCGCTGGCCGGCTGGTCACTCATCATCGCCCGCGTACCGTGGGCTCCATTGAGGTTGCCATGAAAATCCGAGAACTGGCCCAGCATTGGGAAGAAAACGCCAAGGGTCGCCTGACCAAAACCGAATACGCCATCCATCTGGACGTGGAAGCCGCCGCCAGGCTGGCGGCGATCTCCGAGATGTACCCCAAACGCCATACCGAAGAACTGCTCGGCGAGTTGATTGGCGCAGCCCTCGAAGAGCTGGAAGCGAGCTTTCCCTATATCAAGGGCAAGCAGGTGATTGCCACCGATGAGGAAGGCGATCCGCTGTATGAGGATGTCGGCCCAACCCCACGTTTTCTCAGCCTGTCACGGCGTTACCTACACGATTTGTCAGCTCAGTCCGACAAGCAGAAACACTAGTAAACCTGAGCCTCGAACCCCTTAACCTCCCGTATTCAGGGCCTCCCACAGGCCCTGGATACCGCTGCGCCATGCAAAAGTTCCAACTTTTAAACGCTGACCGTTCAGTCAAATATTTTTTTAGGCAAATCGCCATCTTCGCTGAACTATTCAAAAAAGCCTCCGGTCACAGCCAGTAAGCCATCACTTGGAACAGCCGTTTGAATAGGCGTCCTGAGCTAACCGCCGGGCCCCGCAGACACTGCAAGCCGGAGATGGATTTGATGTTTTTCAGGAGTTACCTAATGGAGTTGAAGACGATGAAGACCAGCACTGCCAAAACCTCGTTTAACCACCTGCGCGGGCTTAAATTGGCCGCGCTGGCAATCGGCACCAGCTTCGTACTGGCTGGCTGCGCCGGCAACCCGCCGACCGAGCAATACGCTGTGACCCAATCTGCGGTGAACAGCGCTGTCAGCGCCGGCGGTACCGAGTTCGCAGCCGTGGAGATGAAGTCTGCCCAGGACAAACTGAAGCAAGCTGAAATCGCCATGCACGACAAGAACTACGACGAAGCCCGTCGCCTGGCCGAACAGTCCGAGTGGGACGCTCGCGTAGCAGAGCGTAAAGCCCAGGCTGCCAAGGCCGAACAGGCTGTGAAGGATTCCCAGAAAGCTGTTCAGGAGCTGCGTCAGGAAGGCATGCGCCCGGCTGTGATCCAGCCGCAACAATAAGCCGCCGCCCCTGATTGCATTGCACCCGAAACCGAATTGAAAGGACGACACGACTATGCGTAAACAATTGATGATCCCTGCCCTGCTGGCGATGAGCGTTGCTCTGGCGGCTTGCTCCACCCCGCCGAACCAGAACCTGGAAAACGCTCGGACCAACTTCTCGGCCCTGCAAGCCAACCCGCAAGCTACCAAGGTAGCGGCGCTGGAAACCAAAGACGCCAGCGACTGGCTGGACAAGGCTGACAAGGCCTACCGCGACAAGGAAGACCAGAAGAAGGTCGACCAACTGGCCTACCTGACCAACCAGCGCGTTGAAGTGGCCAAGGACACCATCGTCCTGCGTGAGTCCGAAGCCAAGCTGAAAAACGCCGGTGACGAACGTGCCCGCGCCCTGCTGCAGGCCCGTGACGCGCAGATCAAGCAACTGCAAGACAGCTTGAACGCCAAGCAGACTGATCGCGGCACACTGGTGACCTTTGGTGACGTGCTGTTCGCCACCAACAAGTCAGACCTCAAGTCCAGCGGCCTGGTGAACATCACCAAGCTGGCGCAGTTCCTGCGCGATAACCCGGACCGTAAAGTGATCGTCGAAGGCTACACCGACAGCACCGGTTCCGACTCGTACAACCAGAGCCTGTCCGAGCGCCGCGCCGCTTCCGTACAGCGCGCACTGGCCAACCAGGGTGTGGATATCTCGCGCATCGTGACCCAGGGCTATGGCAAGGAATACCCGGTTGCCGATAACGGCAGCGTTTCGGGCCGCGCCATGAACCGCCGCGTTGAAGTGACCATCTCCAACGACAACCAGCCGGTCAAGCCACGTTCTTCGATGGCCAACTGATCGATTGATGCTGGAAAAAAAACCCACGTTACTGTGGGTTTTTTTTCGGGTCGTCGAACCGGACAGGTCGGTTGGGATCCTCGGCTGGTAGCTCTATCTTCCCGCCGTAGCCATGTTCCGACAGCTTGTCGAGCAAGTGCTTGAGCTTATGATCCTCGGCGTCGAGCATTTCCAGCTTCTCGTGCCCCCTGAGCATGTTCACCATGTTGCTTATTGCAGCAATATCTATCGCCACCTTCTCGCCCCGACTCGTGTAAATCACATCGCTTCTGTGGTGCGTTACGCAATACGGTTCCAGATATTTCCATCATCAACTACGACTGCACCGGAGGGCCCAGCCCGCACACCACGCCGCCCGCTCCGTCGCTGCATGATCGTTTGAGGCCGCATGAAAAATCCCGCCAAATGGCGGGATTCTTTTATTTGCAGGCCAGGAATCAAGAGGTCCCAGTGCGCTTCAAGAGCATCGGGTCAGTAGCTTACTGGCGCCGAGTTATCCTGCTCCGGAGCCGCCTGCCCTTTGAGTTGGGCCAGCTCCGCCTCGAGCCTCTTGAGCCTTTCCTCAAGGCTTTCTTCGCCCTGCGCGCCCTGTGCACCACCGCCTCCTTGGGCGATCTGGTTCTTCAACTTCTGAATCTCTTGTTCCAATTGCTGAAGTCGCGAATCACCTCCCCCCGCACCGGCAGTGAATGGGGAAGACGAGTTGTTTACGCGAGGAATGTCCATTCAAGTGACTCCAAATTAAGTATCCGAGATAACCGATCCAGCGCTGCTGGCCAGTACGGAATCTGTGGCAATCCACTTAAAATGGTTCCAGACCTTTCCCACTTGACTCGCGCTACTGCTCCAATTGCGGCGTTTCCTGCCCCATGCAACGCACTGCCTGCTTCTTGCTGTTGACCAGTACGCCGGTCAGCCCTTTCTGTTCGGTATCAAACAGCACCAGTACGCCATCAACGCATTGCGCCACCTGGACGGCCGGGGTCAGGGAGATTTTGTAATCCTCGCCCGGCACGGTCTTGAGCATGGTGAAGTCGCTGAGCAGCAACGCATCCTCGGGCTTGGCGAAGTGCAAATAGCCGTAGTACCACAGGCAGCCAACGGTACCGATGATGGTGCCGATGCCGGTGAGGATCAGGGGGATCATGTTGCGTTCTTCGCTCATTGCGGGTTCTCTGCGTTGGAGTTCGGGGCCGCCGGGTAATTGGGGATTTCCCCCAGGCGGCGCAGCCCGTTGAAATGCTGGGGGTCGTCCAGGTAGCGCAGCATCACGGTTTGCCAGGTCTTGTCGGCAAAGGTTTGCACGTGGCCACCCCGGGTCAGTTGCAGCACCCGCGGTGGCGGCGCAGCCTGATACAGACGAATGCCGTTGGAGAGCGGCACGATCGGGTCATCCAGGCTATGGAATAACAATTTCGGCACGCCGGTCAGTCGGGGCATGGCGTTGATCGCACTGTCGCCGTCCGGCACCAGCCACGACAACGGCACCTGGAACGGCCATGTTAGCCAGGAGGTGCTGAGGGCGAATTGTCCTACGTCACGATAACTGGCCGGCACACCATCCAGTACCAGCGCCTTGAGCTGCGGCTGACGTTCGGGATGTTCCGCCAGGTAGTGCACCACTAGCGCGCCGCCCAGGCTTTGGCCGAGCACGATCAGTGGCTGGCCCTGGGTTTCGGGGGCGTTGTCGATCCACTTGAAAGCGGCGTCGATGTCCTGGTAAACCGCCGGCAGCGAAGGTTCGCCTTCGGACAACCCGTAGCCGCGATAGTCCACCAACAGCACTTGATAGCCCTGCTCCGGCAGCCACCAGCTGCCGCCGAGGTGCCAGGCGAGATTGCCGCCATTGCCGTGCAGGTGCAGCACCGTGCCCTTGAGCGGCACGCCGGCCTTGGCCGGCAGCCACCAGGCGTGGAGCTTCAGGCCATCGGCGGTGGTCAATGTGACGTCACGGTATTGCAGGTGCGCCTTTTCCGGGGTGAACGGCATGCCGCGCTCCGGATAGAACAATAAGGAGCTGCAGCCGTTAAGGGTCAGTAGCAGGCAAAGAATGCCGAGGATTCTCATCCGTTGAAGCCTCGTGAATGGGTTGGGAACAATCCTGAAGACCTATGGAGATCAAAGGTGGGAGCGGGCTTGCTCGCGAATGCGGTGATTCAGTAACCACATCTGTTGCTGATACACCGCATTCGCGAGCAAGCCCGCTCCCACATTTTGACTGAGTTCCTTCAGAGATATCGTTAAAGGATATTGGAGTAATCCGCCTCGATCCGGTCCAGGCTCAAATGGTTGAGGAAGTTGGAGAAACACATCCACGCCGCCAACGCATTCATGTCGCGGAATTGATCCGGCAGGTATTTGGGTGGCACCACCAGGCCTTCGTCCACCAGTTGGCGCAGGGTACGCATGTCTTCCAGGGTGGTCTTGCCGCAGAACAACAACGGCACTTGCTCCAGCTTGCCTTTGCGCACGGCCAACTGAATGTAGTTGTAAACCATGATAAAGCCCTTGAGGTAGGACAAATCCTTGGTAAACGGCAGACCCGTAGGCGTCGACCCACGGAAAACCCGGCTGGCGTTGCCGTAGCTTTCCGCCATCTCAAAGCCCTGCTCACGGAAGAACTCGAACACCTGCAGGAAGTCGGCTCCCTGCTCCACCATATGAATGGCGCGAGTGCGGTTGGTCAGCTTGCGCAGACGGCTGGGGTAGGAGGCGAAGGTGATGATTTCCATCAGGATCGCCAGGCCTTCCTGGGTCACGGTCGACGAGGGCGGGCCCTTGGACAGGAAGGTGCAGATCGGCTGGTTTTGCCCATTGAGGGTGGTGCCCACGTGCACCAGGCCTTCATGGACCTCCAGGGCGCGCACGTCGCGGTCGTTGAACATCGCGTCGGCGCGGATCTTGATGTAGTCCGCACCTGCCGCCGCATCCGCCACGATACCGTCGGACTCGAACACCCGGATGGTTTCCTCGGCCTCGCCGAATACCTTGTTCAGGCGGCTCTGCAGCAGGTTGACGGCATCCTTGGCGGTCAGGGTCTTGGCTTCGTCCTTGAGGTCGCCACGGCCATCGATATTGTTCAGGTAGTCCGACATCATCAGGCCGAGGTCGGCCAGGGTCGGGTCACCGGCATGGAACGCATCGGAAGCGGCGCCGTACAGCTCCTGGGAGATCAGGCCGAAATCCTCGGTGCCCCGCGCTTCGAGCATGCGCACCACCATGCGGTATTCCTTGCACATGCGCCGCATGATCTGCCCGACCGGGTTGAACTGGCCAAGCTGGCGGGTGATGTCGCGCTCGATGTTCTGGAACTCCAGCTTCACCGCGCTGGAATCGAACGACAGCGGCCGGGTCAGGTAGTAGTCGCGGTCCACCGCCGGCATTTCCTTGCCCTTGGCCTTGAGGAATCCCTGGCGAATATTCTCGTCCCACTTCACGGCGTCGAGGACGCGAATCGGTGTTTGCGCCAGCACAATGCGATCGGACAAGGCGCGTATCGTCTGCTGGTAATCGTCCACCCGTTACTTCCTCTTTAAACGTTATTTGCCTGCACGCTGGTAGCGCACGGCTTCGACGAACACATCGGCATTGGCCGGATCATCCAGGTACGCAAATACCCGGGCCATGGAACTGTCGATCAACACACCGGCACCCTCGACGGTTTCGACGGTGCTGCCACTCAGGACCTTCTGGCCGACCGCCTGGTGGACCTGATCCAGGTCGAGGTTGTAGACCACCAGCTCGTGCTCATCATTCAATTCGAACCCGGCGAGGATGTAATGCCCGCCGAACCTGGCCGGCAATGGCGCCGACAGATACCAGCGGCTGCCATGCCGGGAAACCGTGAACAGGTATTCATCCCGCTGGCCCGGCTTGGCCTTAGGGTAGCTCACGGCTTTGTAGCGGTGCTCACCGACGCGGCTGATTTGCAGGTTGAGCGGCTCACCCCAGGCGTTTTTACTGGCCCATTTGCCAAGCAGACCATCAGGCGCCGCCTCGCTGGCGGGCAACGGGTCCTTGAAGGTCACCAGGCAACCGCTGAGCAACAGGAACGACAAGGCGATCACGACGACGCGCCAGGCTTTCATTGGACAATCCCCTGTGTCAGACCGAAGCCAACACCAAATGCATGTAACGCTTGAGGATCTCAAGCATTTCTTCGCTGGTCAGAGGCTCTGCGCCGCCCAGCAGGCCCTGATATTCCATCCGACCGATAATCGCCGTCAACACTTTGGCATCCTGTTGCGGCTCGCGGGAACCCAATACCTGGAAAAACTGGCAAGTGCCCTGCAGCAGGATTTGCTGGTGGGAGCGCACCAGCTCGGCCAGGCGCGGGTTCAGCAGCGCTTCCTGGCGAAACGCCTGCTCGGCCATCAGGTGCTCACGGCGGTTGAGCAATTGGCGTTGCACGTAATCGGCGGTCAGGCGCGCGATGTCATCGGCCAGTTGCGAGCGCGACTGCGGGCTGCCGTCGCCATAAGCCACCATCTCGCGCAGCAGGCCTTCGTTACGCACCCACAACTTGCCCATGAACGCGGCGCTGCGCTCCACATATTGGGCGAAGGTATCGGTGAGCAGGTCGTCGATGTCCTTGAAGTAATAGGTGGTGGCCGACAACGGCACACCGGCTTCCGCCGCCACCGCACGGTGACGCACGGCACGCACGCCTTCGCGTACCACGATGCGCATCGCTGCATCGAGAATGTCCTGCCTGCGCTGCTCACTGCCCCGGCGACTGGCCTTGCGGCCCTGGTACTGAACACTTTCAGCCACGGCAGCGGCAATGCCGGCGGCACCCTTTTGAGCCATTACGCGGTTCACGACGGATCTTCCTCCACAGTGTGACGCGGAGCGTCACGGGCTGCGTTCCCACGCAGAGCGTGGGAACGATCACCTGGCGCTGTTTACTTGACGCTTATAAACGCCACATAAAAAAGCCGCCTTATAAAAGGCGGCTTCGGATTTCGCTACGGTTACGCTTGTGGCCGCATGTGCGGGAACAAGATCACGTCACGGATCGACGGCGAGTTGGTCAACAACATCACCAACCGGTCGATGCCGATACCTTCACCGGCGGTAGGCGGCATGCCGTATTCCAGGGCGCGTACGAAGTCGGCGTCGTAGTGCATCGCCTCGTCGTCGCCAGCGTCCTTGTCGGCCACCTGGGCCATGAAGCGCTCGGCCTGGTCTTCGGCATCGTTCAGCTCGGAGTAGGCGTTGGCGATTTCACGGCCGCCGATGAACAGCTCGAAACGGTCGGTGACGTTCGGGTTGTCATCGTTGCGACGGGCCAGCGGCGACACTTCGAACGGGTACTGGGTAATGAAGTGCGGCTGCTCCAGCTTGTGCTCCACCAGCTCTTCGAAAATCATCACCTGCAATTTGCCCAGGCCTTCGAAGCCCAGCACCTTGGCGCCGGCTTTCTTGGCGATGGCGCGGGCCTTGTCGATGTCGTTCAGGTCATCGGCGGTCAGCTCAGGGTTGTACTTGAGGATCGAATCGAACACCGACAGGCGCACGAACGGCTCGCCGAAGTGGAACACCTTGTCGCCGTACGGCACGTCGGTGGTGCCCAGGACCAGTTGCGCGAGTTCGCGGAACAGTTCCTCGGTCAGGTCCATGTTGTCTTCGTAGTCGGCGTAGGCCTGGTAGAACTCCAACATGGTGAATTCAGGGTTGTGACGAGTCGAAACGCCTTCGTTACGGAAGTTGCGGTTGATCTCGAACACTTTTTCGAAGCCGCCAACAACAAGCCGCTTGAGGTACAGCTCAGGCGCAATACGCAGGAACATTTCCATGTCCAGCGCGTTGTGGTGGGTTTCGAATGGCTTGGCTGCGGCACCACCCGGGATGGTTTGCAGCATCGGCGTTTCAACTTCGAGGAAGTCGCGCTTCATCAGGAAGCTGCGGATGTGCGCAATAACCTGCGAACGCACGCGGAAGGTCTGGCGCACTTCTTCGTTGACGATCAGGTCAACGTAGCGCTGGCGATAGCGCTGCTCGGTGTCGGTCAGGCCGTGGTGCTTGTCCGGCAGCGGGCGCAGGGATTTGGTCAGCAGGCGCACGCTGGTCATTTCAACGTACAGGTCACCCTTGCCGGAACGCGCCAGGGTGCCTTCGGCGGCAATGATGTCGCCCATGTCCCAGGTTTTCACCGAGGCCAGGGTTTCTTCGGACAGGGTTTTACGGTTGACGTAGACCTGGATGCGACCGGTCATGTCCTGGATCACCATGAACGAGCCACGGTTGAGCATGATGCGACCGGCAACCTTGACCGGGATTGCAGCCTCTGCCAGCTCTTCCTTGGTCTTGTCCGCGTACTGTTTCTGCAAGGCATCGCAGTAGTTTTCGCGGCGGAAGTCGTTCGGGAAGGCATTGCCCTTGGCGCGCTCGGCAGCAAGCTTTTCCTTGCGCAGGGCGATCAGGGAGTTTTCTTCCTGTTGCAGGGCTTGCGGGTCGAGTTGTTGGTCGCTCATGTCTTTAAATTTTCCATCAGGTTCGTTGTCCCCGGCCTGCGGCCGGGGATCGCCGGCAAGCCGGCTCCTACAAGGGAGTTACAGGCCAGATTTCAGGCTGGCTTCCAGGTATTCGTCGATATCACCGTCGAGCACCTTGTCGCAGTCGCTGCGTTCGATGTTGGTACGCAGATCCTTGATCCGCGACGCGTCGAGCACATACGAGCGGATCTGGTGACCCCAGCCGATATCCGACTTGGTGTCTTCCAGCGCCTGGGACGCGGCGTTGCGTTTCTGCATTTCCTGCTCGTACAACTTGGCCCGCAGCATTTTCATGGCGGTGTCCTTGTTCGCGTGCTGGGAACGTTCGTTCTGGCAGCTCACCACGGTATTGGTCGGTACGTGGGTAATACGTACGGCCGAGTCGGTGGTGTTTACGTGCTGGCCACCGGCACCGGAGGAACGGTAGGTGTCGATCCGCAGGTCTGCCGGGTTGATCTCGATTTCCACCTTGTCGTCGATCTCTGGCGAGACGAAAACGGCGGAGAACGACGTGTGGCGACGGTTGCCGGAGTCGAACGGGCTCTTGCGCACCAGGCGGTGTACGCCGATCTCGGTCCGCAGCCAGCCAAAGGCGTATTCGCCCTTGATGTGCACGGTCGCGCCCTTGATGCCGGCGACTTCACCGGCCGACAGTTCCATGATGGTCGCGTCGAAACCGCGTTTGTCGGCCCAGCGCAGGTACATGCGCAACAGGATGTTGGCCCAGTCCTGGGCTTCGGTGCCGCCGGAACCGGCCTGGATGTCCAGGTAGGCGTTGTTCGGGTCCATTTCATGGCTGAACATGCGGCGGAATTCGAGTTTGGCGAGGTTTTCCTCGAGACGGGCCAGCTCGGCGACGACATCGCCCACTGCGCCTTCGTCGTTTTCTTCGACGGCCATGTCCAGCAGGTCGCGGCAATCGCCCAGACCGGTGTTCAATTCGTCGAGGGTGTCGACGATCTGCGCCAGCGCAGCGCGCTCGCGGCCCAGTTCCTGGGCGTATTCAGGTTTGTTCCAGACAGCCGGATCTTCAAGCTCGCGATTGACTTCGGTCAGACGCTCATGCTTTTGATCGTAGTCAAAGATACCCCCGAATAGTTTCGGAGCGCTCGGACAGGTCCTTGATGGTGTTAAGGATCGGGTTGATTTCCATGGCGGGCAGCACTCGTTGGCGAACTTTTGAAAGCCGACGAGTATAACGACAAACGGCTGATAACGGCAGTCCGCTTGGCCGAAAAGGCGGGGATATGCACCATCCAGACAGCGATGAAGATCAAATGTGGGAGCGGGCTTGCTCGCGAATGCGGAGGTTCAGTCGCCAGATGCATTGACTGACACACCGCATTCGCGAGCAAGCCCGCTCCCACATTAGGTCTGCGACATCCCACAGACCGTATTCCCTACTCGATCCCCACCTGATTACGCCCATTGTGCTTGGCCAGGTACAAGCCTTTGTCCGCTGCCGAGATCAATTGCCGGCAATCGGTGCCCTGCACCGGGGTCATGGTCGCCAAGCCGATACTGATGGTCAGGCTCGCCCCTTCTGCCGGGGCAATGTGCGGAATTTTCAGGCTCGCCACCGCCTGGCGCAGCTTCTCGGCCACCAGCCGCGCACCGCCCGGCGAGGTATTGGGCAGCACCAGGGCAAACTCTTCACCGCCATAACGCGCCGGCAAATCCGAAGGACGGCTGCTGGCATCACGAATGGTCGCCGCCACCTTGCGTAACGCCTCGTCGCCTTCCAGGTGGCCGAAACTGTCGTTGTAGGTCTTGAAGAAGTCCACGTCGATCATCAGCAGCGACAGTTGGGTCTGGTCACGCATGGCGCGGCGCCATTCCAGTTCCAGGTATTCGTCGAAATGCCGGCGATTGGACAGCCCGGTCAGGCCGTCGGAGTTCATCAGCCGTTGCAGCACCAGGTTGGTGTCCAGCAACTGCTGTTGGCTGACCCGCAGCGCCCGGTAGGCCGCGTCCCGTTGCAACAGGGTCATGTAGGAGCGCGAGTGATAGCGGATGCGCGCCACCAGTTCGATGTTATCCGGCAGCTTGACCAGGTAATCGTTGGCCCCGGCAGCAAACGCCGCGCTCTTGATCAGCGGGTCTTCCTTGGTGGAAAGCACGATGATCGGGATGTTCTGCGTCGCCGGGTGATTGCGGTATTCGCGCACCAGGGTCAGGCCATCGAGACCCGGCATCACCAGGTCCTGCAGGATCACCGTCGGCTTGATACGGATCGCCTGGGCAATGGCCTGGTGCGGGTCGGCGCAAAAGTGGAAGTCGATATTGTCTTCATGGGCCAGGCCCCGGCGTACGGCCTCGCCGATCATCGCCTGGTCGTCGACGAGCAGCACCATGGCGGCGTTTTCGTCGGTCTTGAAGTCGTCGAGCTGCAAATCATTCATTTACGGTCACCTGAATTACTACCTGCAGGCCAGGACAGCGTGTGATATCGGTCATTTTGCGAATACCTCCAGCAATCGTGGCGCAATTCTGTCCAATGGGCGAATTTCAACAGCCGCGTCAATCGCCGCTGCCGCTTTGGGCATGCCGTAAACAGCACAGCTTTGCTGGTCCTGCGCGATGGTCAGGTAGCCTTGCTGACGCATCAACTTAAGTCCCTGGGCGCCATCACGCCCCATCCCCGTCAGCAGCACGCCAACGGCATCGCCATTCCAGTAGCTGGCGACGCTCTCGAAAAACACGTCGATGGACGGCCGGTAAATCTCGTTCACAGGCTCTGCGGTGTAGGCCAGCGTGCCGTTCTTCAGCAGACGAATGTGATGGTTGGTGCCCGCCAGCAACACGACACCGCTTTGGGGCGGCTCGCCTTCCCGGGCCAGGCGCACCGGCAGGCCCGAGGCACTGCTCAGCCATTCGGCCATGCCGGCGGCGAACACCTGGTCCACATGCTGCACCAGCACAATGGCCGGCGAGAAGTCCCGGGGCAAGCCCTTGAGCAGGGATTCCAGGGCAGCCGGGCCGCCTGCGGACGAACCGATGGCCACCAGGCTCTGGCGTTTGCCCGTGGCCCGCTGGGGCGCAGGCTCGGCCCGCACGCGGCTGCCACGCTGGCCAATCAGCCAGCCGATATTGAGGATCTTGCGCAACAGCGGTGCCGCGGCGTCCTTCGGATTGCCCACGCCCAGTGCAGGCGTGTCAACCACGTCCAGGGCGCCATGGCCCATGGCTTCGAATACACGGCTGACGTTGGCCTGGCGGTCGACGGTGACAATCAGGATCGCACAGGGCGTCTCGGCCATGATCTGCCGGGTGGCCTCCACACCGTCCATCACCGGCATGATCAGGTCCATCAGAATCAGGTCGGGCGTGAACTCGGCGCAACGCTGCACTGCTTCCAGGCCGTTGCCCGCAACCCACACCACTTCGTGGGCCGGCTCAAGGCTCAACGCCCGGCGCAAGGCCTCCACGGCCATGGGCATGTCATTGACGATCGCAATCCTCATGCCCGTGCTCCTCCAATCAGCTCCACCACCGCGTCCAACAGCGCGTCGTCATGGAAGCTGGCCTTGGCTAGATAATAGTCGGCGCCGGCGTCCAGTCCACGACGACGGTCTTCTTCCCGATCCTTGTAGGAAACAACCATCACCGGCAGGGATTGCAGGCGAGTATCACGGCGCAAGAGTGTGACCAATTCAATACCGTCCATGCGAGGCATATCAATGTCCGTGATCAGCAGGTCGAAGTCTTCGGAGCGCAGCGCGTTCCAGCCATCCATGCCATCGACTGCCACGGCCACTTCATAACCGCGATTAAGTAACAATTTGCGTTGCAGCTCACGCACGGTCAGCGAGTCATCCACCACCAGAATACGCTTGCGCGGTGCTTCGAGGGTTTGCTGGGTGCGTCGGGCGATGCGCTCCAGACGACCGGTATTCAGCAGTTTGTCCACCGATCGCAGCATGTCTTCGACGTCGACGATCAGCACCACCGAACCGTCATCGAGCAACGCTCCGGCGGAGATGTCCTGGACCTTGCCCAACCGGTCGTCCAGGGGCAATACCACCAGCGTGCGTTCGCCGATAAAACGCTCCACGGCAATCCCGTAGACCGCATCGCGCTCGCGGATCACCACGACCTTCAGGGTTTCCTGACTGCCCTGCCCCGGCGGGCGCTGCAGCAACTGGCTGGCGGCGACCAGGCCGACATGCCGGCCTTCGTGCCAGAAATGCTGGCGGCCTTCCAGTTGCACGATGTCGTCGGGCGCAAGATCGCACATGCGCTCGATGTGGGCCAGCGGGAACGCGTAGGCCTCCTCGCCAACTTCCACCACCAGGCTGCGCACTACCGATAGGGTCAACGGCACTTCCAGGTGGAAGCGACTGCCCTGCCCCGCCGTCTGCTCCAGCACCACCGCGCCGCGCAACTGGCGCACCATATGCTGCACCGCATCCAGGCCGACCCCGCGCCCCGAGACCTCGGTGACCTTGTCCCGCAGGCTGAACCCCGGCAGGAACAGGAACGTGAGAAGTTCCTCTTCGCTCAGGCGCAGGGCGGTTTCCACCGGCGACAAATGCCGGTCGACGATGGTGCCGCGCAGGCGCTCCAGGTCGACACCGTTACCGTCGTCGCTCAACTCCAGCACCAGCAAGCCGGCCTGGTGAGACGCCCGCAGGCGGATCAGGCCTTCAGCCGGTTTGCCGGCCAGCAGGCGTTGCTCGGGCATTTCAATGCCGTGGTCCACAGCATTGCGCAGTAAATGGGTCAGCGGCGCTTCGAGTTTTTCCAGCACATCGCGGTCGACCTGGGTTTTCTCGCCTTCGATTTCCAGGCGTACCTGTTTACCAAGGCTGCGGCCCAGGTCACGCACCATGCGCACCTGCCCGGCCAGCACGTCGGCAAACGGCCGCATGCGGCACGCCAGCGCCGTGTCGTACAAGACTTGGGCGCGTTGCCCGGCCTGCCAGCCGAACTCGTCGATTTCGGCGGTTTTTTCCGCGAGCAGCGCCTGGGCTTCGCTCAACAGGCGGCGGGTATCAGCCAGCGCTTCCTGGGCTTCCAGGCTCAGGTCGACGGTCTTGAGGTGGCCGTCGAGGTTTTCCAGGGCGCGGGCGCTGTTGCTCTGGATGCGCTTGAGGCGTTGCAAACTGGCGAGGTAAGGCTTGAGCCGCTGGGTTTCCACCAGGGACTTGCTGGACAGGTCCAACAGGCTGTTCAAACGTTCGGCGGTCACCCGCAACACCCGCTCGCCGCCTTCGGTCATGCGCTTATTTTGGCGTGGCAGTTCGGCACTGACCGGCGGCGCGGGTTCGGGCTCCGGCGGCAGGGTCAGCAGCGCTTCCATCGACAATTCAGGTTCTGGCGCGGGTGTGGGCGGCGGCGCAGGCTTTGGCGCAGCGGGCGGTGCGACTTTCTGCGACGGATCGAGCAACCGCTCCATCAATGCCACATAGGACTCGATGTCCGCCGGGCCCACGGTGTTGCCCGGCGTGGCAATGCGCATCAGCAAATCGGTGCCTTGCAGCAGTGCGTCGATATGTTCCGGCAGCAGGTACAAGCGGCTTTCCTGGGCGCTGACCAGGCAATCTTCCATCACGTGGGCCACGCTGACCCCCGCGTCCACCCCGACAATCCGCGCCGCGCCCTTCAGGGAATGGGCGGCGCGCATGCAGGCTTCGAGCTGGTCGGCCTGGGTCGGGTTGCGCTCCAGGGCCAGCAGGCCGGCGCTGAGCACCTGGGTCTGGGCGTCGGCTTCCAGGCTGAACAGCTCCAGCAGCGAGGCATCGCGCATCTGGTCGGGGGTCATGTGAGGCTCCGGGTCACGGCAGACAACAATTGCGCCTCGTCCAGCCAGCGCAGGCTGCGGCCTTTCCACTGCAACACCCCTTGGGTATAGCGGGCGCTGGCCTGGGTGCCCGACGCAGATGCCGCATTCAAGGTGCGTTCATCAATGGCATGGATACCGTCCACTTCGTCCACCGGCACCACCACGGGGCCGTCCTGCGCCGCGATGATCAGCATGCGCGGCATGATTCGTGCGCCACTGGGGCCGCTGCCGGTGCTGTCCAGCCCCAGCAATTCCACCAGGGACAGGCACGCCACCAGTGCGCCACGCACGTTGGCCACGCCCAGCAAGGCGCGGGAACGCTGATGGGGCAAGGAATGGATCGGCTGCAACGGCGCCACTTCCACCAGGCAGCGAGTGGCGATGCCCAGCCATTCTTCGCCGAGGCGGAACATCAGCAGCGAACGGGTGAGGACATCACCCTCGACTTCCGGCGTCGCGACGGGGCGGTGATCGTCCTGCTGCAAGGCATAACGGTCGAGCAGGCGCGTGGCGGCGGCGGAATACACCGAGCAATTGCGACAGTGAATGTGCTCGGCCAGCAACGGGCAGGACTTGTCACCGTGGATGCCGATGCGGTTCCAGCAGTCATCGATGGCCTGGGTATCGGCCAGGGTCAGGTTCAGCTCGGGATCCAGGGTCATGATTTACGCTCACTGTCAGCTCGCTCGCTGCGCGCGGCACGAGCCTGCAAACGCCGGGCGCCGGCGACATCGCCCTGGGACTCGAGCAACGCGGCCAGGTGCATCAAGGCCTGCGGGTGCTGGGGTTCCAGGTACAAGGCTTTTCTGTAATAACCCTGGGCTTCCAGGGCGCTGCCGGCCACATCGCTGAGCAGGCCCAGCCAATAAAACACCTGGGCCGCCGGCGGATGGCTCTGCAAATAACGCTCGCAGGCAGCACGGGCTTCCAGGCTCTTGCCTTCATTGGCCAGGGTCGCAATCTGACTGAGCAGATCGGCGGCGTCCGACTGCGGGGGCGGCGGCTTGATCGGTACCACTTGGGCACTGACGGTGCTGAACGGCCGGGGCCTGGTCGGGATAGGCGCGGCACTGCGCTGAGGAATCGGCGCGGGCATCGGCACAAATACCGGTTCAGGCGCGGGCTCCGCATGCCGGCTGAAGGCAAACGACTGCGGCACGCCAATCGAACGCATGCCCAGGCGCCCCAGCAGGCTGCCTTCGGCAGGCCCGATAAACAGCACGCCGTCGACATGGGTCAGGCCCTTGAGCACTTCAAACACCTGCTTCTGGGTCGGCTGGTCGAAGTAGATCAGCAGGTTGCGGCAGAACACAAAATCGTAGGTGGGCTCGTTGGCCAGCAGCGTGGGGTCCAGCAGGTTGCCCACCTGCAGGCGCACTTGTTCGCGTACCCGGTCGGCAATCCGGTAGCCGTCGGTTTGCTCGGTGAAGTGGCGATCGCGGAACTCGAGGTCCTGGCCGCGAAACGAATTCTTGCCGTACACCCCACGGCGGGCGCGCTCCACCGACAGCGGGCTGACGTCCATGCCCTGCACCTTGAACTGATGCGGTGCCAGCCCGGCGTCGAGCAAGGCCATGGCAATCGAATAGGGTTCTTCGCCGGTGGAACACGGCAGGCTGAGGATCCGCAGGGCGCGCATCTGCTTGATTTCGGCCAGGCGGGCGACCGCCAGCCGGCCCAGGGTGGCGAAGGATTCGGGGTAACGGAAAAACCAGGTTTCGGGGACGATCACCGCTTCGATCAGCGCTTGCTGTTCGTCGGTGGAGGCCTGCAATTGCTGCCAGTATTGATCGGCGGTCTGCGCGCTGAGCGCCATGCTGCGCTGGCGTACGGCACGCTCGATGATCGCTTCGCCCACCGAGGCAACGTCCAGGCCAATGCGCTCCTTAAGGAAGTCGAAGAAGCGTTGATCACTGCTCATCAACCCTCCTCGCCCGCAGCAAACAGCAGCGCCTGCACGTCAGCCGTCAGCAGGTCCGCCACGCCGATCCACTGCATCAAGCCACGCTCGTCTTCGCGCACCGGGCCCAGGTAACGGGCCTGGCGGTTGTCCAGGCCGTAGGGCTGGAACTCCGCCGGGTCACAGCGCAGGGTATCGGTGGCCTGTTCGAGGATCAGCCCCAGCCAGCGTGCCGGAGTGAGTGTATCCGGCTGATAATTGACCAACACCAGGCGCGTGCTGGTGCGGGCCTGGGCCGGCGTACCGAAGGTCAAGGCACTGAGATCGATCACCGGCACCATTGCCCCGCGATGGGCAAAGATCCCGGCGACCCACACAGGCGCATGGGCAATGGGCTTGAGCGGCAGGCGCGGCAGCACCTCGGCCACTTCCGTGGCCTTGAGGGCATACCGTTCATTACCGATGTGAAACACCAGGAACAGTGCTTTCTTCACTGCCGCAACAGCACCGCGTTTAGCCGCGAGGTCGTTCATCAGACTTTAAAACGCGACACGCCGCTGCGCAGGCCGACGGCGACCTGGCTCAGCTCGTCGATGGCAAAGCTGGCCTGACGCAGGGACTCCACGGTCTGGCTGCTGGCATCGCCCAACTGCACCAGCGCATGGTTGATCTGCTCGGCGCCGGTGGCCTGGGCCTGCATGCCTTCGTTGACCATCAACACCCGTGGCGCCAGGGCCTGCACCTGATGGATGATCTGCGACAACTGCTCGCCCACCTGCTGCACCTCGAACATGCCACGGCGCACTTCTTCAGAGAACTTGTCCATGCCCATCACCCCGGCCGACACCGCCGACTGGATCTCGCGCACCATCTGCTCGATGTCGTAGGTGGCCACGGCGGTCTGGTCGGCCAGGCGCCGCACTTCGGTGGCTACCACGGCAAACCCGCGACCGTACTCACCGGCCTTCTCGGCCTCGATGGCAGCGTTGAGGGACAACAGGTTGGTCTGGTCGGCGACCTTGACGATGGTCACCACCACCTGGTTGATGTTGCCGGCCTTCTCATTGAGGATCGCCAGCTTGGCGTTTACCAGGTCAGCTGCGCCCATCACCGAGTGCATGGTTTCTTCCATGCGCGCCAGGCCTTGCTGGCCGGAGCCGGCGGCCACCGAGGCCTGATCGGCGGCGGTGGAGACTTCGGTCATGGTACGGACCAAGTCCTTGGAAGTAGCAGCGATCTCCCGCGAAGTAGCGCCGATCTCGGTGGTCGTCGCGGCGGTTTCAGTGGCCGTGGCCTGTTGTTGCTTGGAAGTCGCGGCAATCTCGGTGACCGAGGTGGTGACCTGTACCGAAGAGCGCTGTGCCTGGGACACCAGGGCGGTGAGCTCGGTCATCATGTCGTTGAAGCCGGTCTCTACTGCGCCGAATTCGTCCTTGCGTTCGAGGTTCAGGCGTTTGCTCAAGTCGCCGGTGCGCATGGTTTCGAGGATGTCGACGATGCGTTTCATCGGCGCCATGATCGCGCGCATCAGCAGCAGGCCGCAGAGGCCAGCGGCGAGGATCGCGAGGATCAGCGAGACGCCCATGCTGATTTTTGCAGCGGACACGGCGTCGTCGATAGCGTTGGTGGCGCGGTCCGCGACGTTTTTGTTTTCGGTGATGATGTCGTTGAGCTTCATGCGGCCTGCGGTCCAGGTCGGGGTCAGCTCGGCGTCGAACAGTTTGCGGGCGGCGGCCACGTCGTGGTTCTGCAGGTGGTCGAGAACGCCGGACAGGGCCTTGTTATAGGCCTGGTGCAGGGCTTCGAATTTATCGAATTCGGCCTGGTCCTCGCCGCCGTTGATGGTCGCCTTGTAATTGGCCATCTGGGTGAGGATACGGGTTTCGAAAGACTTGAAGTCGGTCTTGTCGGCGTCGGTGAGGCCCTTGTCTTCGCGCAGGCCAATGATATCGAGGGTTTGCAGGTAACTGTCGACCCAGGCACTGCGGATCATCGAACTCAGGTACACCCCCGGGACTGCGTCGTCACGGACTGATTCTTCGCTGAGTTCGATCTTCAGCAGGCGTGAATACGAGACCACTACCATCAGCAGCATGATCGCGATGATGACCGCAAAGCTCGCCAAAATCCGTTGGCGCAAGGTCCAGTTCTTCACAGTAATTCCTCGAGGGCCATTCAAATGGAGAGGAGTATAGCTGAGCGGATGCCATCATTAATCAACGGGTTGTGGGATCTGGGTCACGCTCGGGGGAGGAAAGTTTTCTTGGGGGGGCATATCCGTTGCTGCGGTAACGGCTGCTATTGGTTCCGCTCTTAC
>NZ_JACARS010000086.1:0-30447 GCF_013386485.1 Pseudomonas sp. P7758
AACCCCAACCGCAGCGCTTCATGGGCATCAAACTCATCCCCCGTGAGCAACCAGCGCATGGCATTCCCCCACCCCGCGATCTGATGAAAGCGCAACGTCGCGCCCCCAAAAGGAAAAATCCCGCGCTGCACTTCCATCTGCGCAAACCGGGTATTGCTGGCACACAGATTGATATCCGCCGCCAACATCAACTCGATACCAATGGTCAGGCAGTACCCCTGAGCCGCAACAATCACCGGCTTACTGACCCGGGGCCCCGCGAAAACGCCCCACGGATCACAACCACCCAACGGCGGTTGCCAGCCTTGTGCCATCGTGGGCCCCACATTGGCCAGGTCCAATCCGGCGGTAAAGTGATCGCCATGCCCGAAGACAATGGCCACCCGCGCTTGCTCATTGCGATCAAATTCGCCATACGCCAGGCTCAAATCATTGAGCAATTCCAGGTCGAACGCATTGCGCTTGGCCACGCGATCCAGCCCCAGCAACAGGATATGACCCTGCTGTTCACGGCTGACGCGGCTGTTGGTGGCTTGGTTCATGGGGTGTGCCCTCGGGCGCAAAGGGAGGTTTCGGACCGAAGGGCCCGCTGTTAAGGGTGAACCGTTTAAGCGTCATGACCAACAGGGCCGGGCCTTTGAAAAATAGACCCTGCTGCCTGGATGCGCAAAGCCTTTGATGCAGAGGCGTTTACCTGCGGTTTGCGATAAAAAAAGCTCCCTTTTTCAGCGATTTCCGGTATAGTGCGCGCCGGCCTTTAACCGGGCCGCGTTTAGGTAGCGCAATTCCCCGAAGTCAGCTTCGGCTGCACGTCCGCACAGCGGACTCTTCCTTGACGAATCTTTTTCATTCATTCGTTTTCGCAAATCCCCGCCGACAAAGCAGCCAGGGCGACTCTTGAGTCTCAACACGGCATGCGCAGCTTTGGAGCATGGGTCTTTGCGGATGCACTTAGAGGCAGACCCATGACCCAGGAAACCGGCGGCTTCGCCGCTTTTAATCTTAACCCGAACATTCTTGCTGCCGTCATCGCGACTGGCTACGAAGAACCTTCGGCTATTCAGCAGCAATCGATCCCGATCATCATGGCCGGCCAAGACATGATTGGCCAAGCGCAAACCGGTACCGGTAAAACCGCCGCGTTCGCCCTGCCAATCCTGCACTGCATCGATCCTGCCAAGCGCGAGCCGCAAGCCCTGATCCTGGCGCCAACCCGTGAGTTGGCGCTGCAAGTAGCAACCGCTTTCGAAACCTACGCCAAGCAAATGCCGGGCGTTACCGTTGTGGCCGTTTACGGCGGCGCGCCTATGGGCCCACAACTGAAAGCAATCCGTAACGGCGCACAGATCGTTGTCGCCACTCCGGGCCGTCTGTGCGACCACCTGCGTCGCGACGAAAAAGTGCTGTCGACCGTGAACCACCTGGTTCTGGACGAAGCTGACGAAATGCTCAAGCTGGGCTTCATGGACGACCTGGAAGTCATCTTCAAGGCACTGCCAGCAACCCGTCAGACCGTACTGTTCTCGGCTACCCTGCCACAGTCGATCCGTGCCATTGCCGAACGCCATCTGCGCGATCCGCAACACGTGAAGATCCAGACCAAGACTCAGACCGTTACCGCGATCGAACAGGCTCACCTGTTGGTTCACGCTGACCAGAAGACCTCGGCTGTATTGAGCCTGCTGGAAGTCGAAGACTTCGACGCCCTGATCATGTTCGTGCGCACCAAGCAAGCGACCCTGGACCTGGCCAGCGCCCTGGAAGCCAAAGGCTACAAAGCCGCTGCGCTGAACGGTGACATTGCTCAGAACCAGCGTGAGCGCGTGATCGACTCCCTCAAGGATGGCCGTCTGGACATCGTTGTGGCGACCGACGTTGCTGCCCGTGGCCTCGACGTTCCACGTATCACCCACGTGTTCAACGTTGATATGCCTTACGATCCAGAGTCCTACGTTCACCGTATCGGCCGTACCGGCCGTGCTGGTCGCGAAGGTCGTGCATTGCTGCTGGTGACTCCACGTGAGCGCCGCATGCTGCAAGTGATCGAGCGTGTAACCGGTCAGAAAGTTGCCGAAGTCCGCCTGCCGGATGCCCAGGCCGTTCTCGATGCGCGCATCAAGAAACTGACCAACAGCCTGTCGCCACTGGTGGCTGATGCTGAATCGACCCACGGCGATCTGCTGGACCGCCTGACTGCCGATATCGGTTGCACCCCGCGTGCCCTGGCTGCAGCCCTGCTGCGCAAGGCGACCAACGGTCAGGCCCTGACCCTGGCTGCCATCGAGAAAGAACGTCCACTGGTGCCGAACAACGCTCCGCGCGGTGATCGTCCAGAGCGTACTGGCGACCGTCCGGACCGTGGTGATCGTGAGCGTCGTGCTCCGGTTCCATTGGCTGAAGGCCGTGCTCGCTGCCGTACTGCGCTGGGCGCGCGTGATGGCATCGCTGCCAAGAACCTGCTGGGCGCTATCCTCAACGAGGGTGGCCTGGCACGTGAAGCGATCGGTCGCATCCAGGTGCGTGACAGCTTCTCCCTGGTGGAGCTGCCGGAAGATGGTCTGGAGAAACTCCTGACCAAGCTGAAGGACACCCGCGTTGCCGGTAAGCAGTTGAAGCTGCGTCGCTACCGCGAAGATTGATCCGCCCCCGGGCTGATTGATCGAACATAAAAAATCCCCGACTGGTTCGGGGATTTTTTTTGCCTGCAATCAGGCGAAACGGTAGATGTCCATGCCCAGCGCGCCCATGGTGAAGCCTTGGTGGGCTGCGCTGAATTCACCGCCGGCGCCCCGGGCGAAATACAGCGGCAGCAAATGCTCGTCGCTGGGGTGGCTGCGCACGGCATGAGGTGCCTGGCGACGATAGTCGTGCAGCGCGGCTTCATCGTTGGCTGCCAGTTTGCTGACCATCCAATCACGAAAATCCCGCGCCCAAGGCTCGATGCTCTCCGGCCCGGCATGCCAGTCCAGTTCGCCGAGGTTGTGGGTAATGCTGCCGGAGCCGATCAGCAGCACGCCCTGTTCCCGCAGGCTCGCCAGTGCGTGGCCGACACGGGTTTGCAGGGCAGGGCCCATGCGGCTTGGCAGCGATACCTGCACCACCGGGATATCGGCCGCCGGGTACATCAGCGACAGGGGCACCCAAGTGCCGTGGTCGAAGGGGCGCTGATCATCAATGCGCGCTTCCAGGCCGTCAGCCTTGAGCAACTGCACGATATGGGCGGCCAACTGCGGGTCACCGGGTGCCGGGTACTGCACCGCGAACAGTTCCCGTGGGAAGCCGCCAAAGTCGTGCCAGGTCTCTGGTGCGGCGCTGCCAGTCACGAGCAGCCCCTGGCTTTCCCAGTGCGCCGAGACCACCACAATGGCCTTGGGGCGTGGCAGCTCGGCTGCCAGGCGCTTGAGTGCCGGGCCACTGGCACCGGGTTGCAGGGCAAGCATGGGCGAACCGTGGGAGATAAACAGGCTGGGCAGCATGAGTAGGGTCCTGAGGGTTAAGATGGGACCATCTTCAATCAGATCATTGATCTAAATCTAATATAAGTTTTAGCGCTATTTGATCAAGTTTTAGGGTGAATCATGGAACCTGGATTTTGGCATGAGCGTTGGGCGCGCAATCAGACGGGTTTCCACTTGCCCGAAGTGAATCCTTACCTGCTGCGTCACTGGCCCGGCCTGGGCGTGGCGAACGGGGCGCAGGTGCTGGTGCCGTTGTGCGGCAAGAGCCTGGACCTGGTGTGGCTGGCGAGCATCGGGCATCGGGTGATCGGGGTCGAGTTGTCGGAAAAGGCCGTTGAAGAGTTTTTCAGCGAGCAGGAGCTGATGCCGCAGGTCAGCCAGCGCGGCGCTTTCAAAGTTTTCCAGGCGGGTTCCATCGAGCTGTGGTGCGGGGATTTCTTCGCCCTGGATGCCGGGGCCGTGGTTGGTTGCACAGCGCTTTACGACCGGGCGGCGCTGATTGCCCTGCCACCGTTGATGCGCGAGCAGTATGCGGCGCACTTGAATGGGATTCTGGCGGGAGGCAGTCGTGGCCTGTTGATCACCCTCGACTATGAACAATCGCAGAAGGCCGGCCCGCCGTTCGCGGTGAGCGATGAGGAAGTGCAATTGCTCCTGGGCGGCCGGTGGAGCCTGGATGTGCTGCAGGAGCAGGACATCCTGGGGGACAGCTGGAAGTTTGTTCAGGACGGCGTCACGCGCCTGGACGAGCGGGTGTACCGGTTGGCCAGGCGCTGAAGAGCGCCCACAAAAAAGGGGCGATTGAATCGCCCCTTCTTCTTGTCGCTATCAGCCGCGACGACGCAGTGCGTCAATTCGCTCTTCCAGTGGCGGGTGACTCATGAACAGGCGAGCCATGCCCTGCTTGATGCCACCGTTGATGCCAAAGGCCGTCAGGGTGTTCGGCATGTGCACCGGCAAGCCCTGTTCGGAGCGCAGGTGCTGCAGGGCGCTGATCATCGCGCCGGTACCGGCCAGGCGTGCGCCGGCTTCGTCTGCGCGGAATTCCCGTTTGCGCGAGAACCACATCACGATCGAGCTGGCGAGGAAGCCCAGTACCAGTTCGGCGAAGATGGTCGCCACGTAGTAGGCCATGCCCTGGCCCTGTTCGTTCTTGAAGATCACCTTGTCGACGAAGTTGCCGATGATCCGCGCGAAGAACATCACGAAGGTGTTCACCACGCCCTGGACCAGCGCCAGGGTGACCATGTCACCGTTGGCCACGTGGCCGATCTCGTGGGCCAGCACCGCCTTGATTTCGTCGGGCGAGAACCGCTCCAGCAAGCCCTGGCTGACGGCCACAAGGGCGTCGTTCTTGTTCCAGCCGGTAGCAAAGGCGTTTGCTTCATAGGCCGGGAAGATCCCGACTTCAGGCATCTTGATCCCGGCTTCGCGGGACAGTTGCTCGACGGTCTGCAGCAGCCATTGCTCATGACGGGTGCGTGGCTGGGTAATGATCTGGGTGCTGGTGCTCATCTTCGCCATCCACTTGGAGATGAACAGCGAGAAAATCGACCCGGCAAAACCAAAGACCGCACAGAAGATCAGCAGCTGATTGAGGTTCAGATCAACCCCGTTGGCCGCCATGATCCCATTGAAGCCGAAAAGGCTCAGCGTGATGCTGGCAATCAGCACGACCGCCAGGTTAGTGGCCAAGAACAGCAGAATGCGCATCATGGTTGTAGAATTCTCCTCATGCTTAATATGTCGCGTACTGCGGGGTATATAAGGTGCGGCATGGGGCTATTCAACCGGGGGACTATTTCAAACTGTGTCCTACAGCCTGAATGTAGAGCCTTGAAGGGAATTTCCGAGGCCTGGTGTGGCTCGGCAGCCTCGCCCCATTGCCTTGCAGCCCTGTAATTATAGGGTGATGCCCGAGCAAGGGTGGAGCCGGCAGGTGTAAAAGGCGATACCGCCCACGCAGGGCAGAGAAGTGTTGCCAGATAATCGCTGTACGACCACGGGGGGGCCGTACAGCGCAATGCCCATTACTGGCGATAGGACTTCAGGAAGTTGCCGATGCGACCAATGGCCATCTCCAGGTCATCCACCCGCGGCAGGGTGACCACCCGGAAGTGATCCGGCCACGGCCAGTTGAACGCCGTACCCTGGACCACCAGCAGCTTTTCCGACAGCAGCAGGTCGAGCACGAACTTCTCGTCGTTGAGGATCGGGCACACTTTCGGGTCGATCCGCGGGAACGCATACAGCGCCCCCATCGGCTTGACGCAACTGACGCCGGGAATCGCGTTCAGCAGTTCCCAGGTGCGGTTGCGCTGCTCCAGCAGGCGGCCTTGTGGCAGCACCAGGTCGTTGATGCTCTGGTAGCCGCCCAGTGCGGTCTGGATGGCGTGCTGGCTCGGCACGTTGGCACACAGGCGCATGTTGGCCAGCATGTCGATGCCCTCGATGTAGCTCTGGGCATTGTGCTTGGGGCCGGAAATGGCGATCCAGCCGGAACGGAAGCCCGCCACCCGGTAGGATTTAGACAGCCCGTTGAAGGTCAGACACAACAGGTCCGGCGCCAGGGAGGCGGTGCAGATGTGCACGGCGTCGTCGTAGAGGATCTTGTCGTAGATCTCATCGGAAAACACCACCAGGTTGTGCTGGCGCGCGAGTTCGAGCATGCCCAGCAACACTTCCCTGGAGTAGACGGCGCCGGTGGGGTTGTTCGGGTTGATGATCACCAGGGCCTTGGTGTTCGGGGTGATCTTGGCCTTGATGTCGGCCAGGTCCGGGAACCAGTCGGCACCTTCGTCACACAGGTAATGCACCGGATGGCCACCGGCCAGGGTTACGGCGGCGGTCCACAGCGGGTAGTCGGGAGCCGGAACCAGCACTTCGTCGCCGTTGTTGAGCAGGGCCTGCATGGACATGACGATCAGCTCGGACACGCCGTTGCCCAGGTAGATGTCTTCGATGCCGACACCTTCAACCTGCTTCTGCTGGTAGTACTGCATGACGGCCTTGCGCGCGCTGAACAGGCCTTTGGAGTCGCTGTAGCCTTGTGCGGTAGGCAGGTTGCGGATCACGTCCTGGAGGATTTCGTCCGGCGCTTCGAAACCAAAGGGTGCCGGGTTGCCAATGTTCAGCTTGAGGATGCGATGGCCTTCCTCTTCCAGGCGTTTGGCGTGCTTGAGCACCGGGCCGCGAATGTCGTAGCAGACGTTGGCGAGCTTGTTCGATTTGCTGACCTGCATGGCGATGTGATCCTGAAAATGAACGATCCAGACGGTGTGAAGACTACCGTGCTGAGAATCCTGCGTTGGCCTGACCCATAAATACGTTTGAATGCCGGTAACGCGGGTGCCAGACTGGCGCTTTGAAGAGGCGCAATCATACGTGCCGCCTGATCCATGGAAAAGACACAGATCAGGCTTTTTCAGTTGCCGAGGTGTACCGATGGAAAAGTTGCAGAAAACCGTTGAAGAATGGAAAGCCATGCTCGACCCGGAGCAGTACAACGTGTGCCGCCTCAAAGGCACCGAGCGACCGTTCAGCGGCAAGTACAACGGCACCAAGACCGACGGCGTCTACCACTGCATCTGCTGCAATGAGCCGCTGTTCGATTCCAGGGCCAAGTTTGACTCCGGCTGCGGCTGGCCCAGCTTCTACGAGCCGATCGCCGAGCAGGCCATGGTCGAGATTCGGGATATCAGCCACGGCATGATCCGTACCGAAGTCACCTGCGCCAAATGCGATGCGCACCTGGGCCACGTGTTCCCGGACGGACCGCCGCCGACCGGTTTGCGTTACTGCATCAACTCGGTGTGCCTGGACCTGGTACCGCGCTGAGCCGTCAAGCTCCTGCGGGCTTCGTGCCCGCAGGGGCCGTTATATCAAGGCATAAGTCCCGCCAATTAAATTGCACACAATTGAATTGCCTACTATCGTTCAGTCCTTCTTATCTCTGTAGAGGCACTGCCATGAGCGACAACCTGCTGAGCATCCCTTGCACCACCATCAAGGGTGAGCAAAAGACCTTGGCCGATTTCGCCGGCAAGGCGATTCTGGTGGTCAACACTGCCAGCAAGTGCGGCTTCACCCCGCAATACAAGGGGCTTGAGGAGCTCTGGCAGCATTACAAGGACCAGGGCCTGGTGGTATTGGGCTTTCCCTGCAACCAGTTCGGCAAGCAGGAGCCGGGCAACGAAGGCGCCATTTCGGAGTTTTGCGAGCTGAACTTTGGTGTCAGTTTCCCGCTGTTCAAGAAGATTGACGTCAACGGCAGCGATGCCCACCCATTGTTCGTACAGCTCAAAAAGCAGGCCCCGGGATTGCTGGGCTCCAAGGGCATCAAGTGGAACTTCACCAAGTTCCTGATCGGTCGCGACGGCCAGGTGGTCAAGCGCTTCGCCCCGACCACCAAGCCCCAGGACCTGACCCAAGAGATCGAAGCCCTGCTCAAATGACCGACCTGTCCCTGGCCCTCGACGACCAACTGTGCTTCAAGCTCTACGCCGCCTCCCGCGCAGTCACCCGGGCCTACAAGCCGATGCTCGATCAGTTGGGCCTGACCTATCCGCAATACCTGGTGATGCTGGTGCTGTGGGAATGGCAGGCTGCAGCGGTGTCGCAGCCTACGGTCAAGGCCCTGGGCGAGCGCCTGCTGCTGGATTCCGGCACGCTGACGCCACTGCTCAAGCGCCTGGAGCAGCTTACCCTAGTGCGGCGTCAGCGCAGTGCGCTGGATGAGCGTGAAGTGCACCTGAGCCTGACCGATGAAGGCCGGCACCTGCGCGACCGGGTGCAGCCGCTGAAGGCCCGCCTGTTGTGTGACAGCGGCGTTGATCTGAACCAGGCCGATGCCTTGCGTGACGGTCTGGATCAGCTGTTGCGCCAGATCAAAGACTTGTCGTAGTCGGCACCCACAGATCGAGCAAGGCCTTGAGTTCTTCCCGGCGAAACGGCTTGGCCAGGTAATCGTTCATGCCCGCAGCCCGGCAGCGCTCGCGTTCCTCGGACATGGCGTTGGCCGTCAAGGCGACGATCGGCAAGTCCGGCCAGCGCCCGCTGCGGCGGATCTGCCGACTGGCCTCATAGCCATCCATCACCGGCATATTGCAGTCCATCAACACCATGTCGAAGCCTTGCTCTTCCAGCAGCTTGAGGGCTTCACCACCGTGGGCGGCGACGATTACCTCGCACCCGAGCTTGCCGAGCATGCCCTTGGCCACCAGTTGATTGACCGGGTTGTCCTCCACCAGCAGGATGCGCGCCCGGTGGGCGAGGGGGCCGGTTTCCAGCTGGATCAGGTCCAGGACCAGGTCCGGATCGGTGCGCAAGTTGCGTTGCAGGACCTGGTACAGCGCGGTGCGGCTCAGGGGGCGGGCCTGTTGCTGCAAGGGGGCCAGGGCCGCGACTTCTTCGCTGGGCATGAAGTTGCCGTAGGCGGTTACCACCAGGATCGGGGCGGTGATCATCGGGCGCAGGCGGAACAGGCATTCGGGGCAGTCGGTGATCAGCAGGTCGGGATTCTGCCCGCTCAAGTCATCGTCGATGGAATAACAGTGCGGAGCCAGGCCCCAACTCGGCAGCAGGCTGGTGAGGAGTTCTGCCAGCCCGCTGCTGGTGCTGGTGATGGCGATTACATCTCCAGCCAAAGGCGCCAGGCGCACCGCCGGCAAGTGGGTCGGCAAGGGCAGGTCGGCACAGAACTGGCTGCCAAAGCCAGCTTCCGAGCTGATGCTCAGGCGGCCCTTCATGGCTTCGCACAGGTTGTGGGTCAGCGCCAGGCCCAGGCCTGTCCCGCCGAACTGGCGGGTGATGCCCGCACCGGCTTGGGTGAACGGCTGGAAAATCTTGACCTGGGCATCCTGGGCGATCCCGATACCGGTGTCGCACACCTCGATCCTGACCCGGCCGGCCTGGGCACTGAGGCGTACATCCACCCGGCCGAAACGCGTGAACTTCAGGGCGTTGGACAGCAAATTGCTGACAATCTGCCGTACCCGCGTCGGGTCGCCCAGCACCTGGGCGGGAAACTGCGGGTCGATCAGGCACGTCAGCTCCACGCTGGGCGCGGCGTTTTGCGAGAGCAGGTTGGCGGTGTCTTCCACCAGTGAACCGAGGTCGAACGGGATGCTTTCCAGTTCCAGTTGGCCGGCGTCGAACTTCGACAGGTCGAGGATATCGTTGAGTAGCTCCACCAGTACTTTGCCGGAGTCATGGGCGATCGACAGTTGCTGGCGTTGCTCGGCGTTCAGCGGGCTGTCGAGGGAGAGGGCGATCATCCCCAGCAGGCCGTTCAGCGGTGTACGGATTTCATGGCTCATGTTGGCCAGGAACGCCGCCCGTGCCTGGGCCATGCCCAGGGCCGTCATCTTCGCCGCTTCCAGCTCGTCGTTCGAGAGCGTCAGCCGATGATTGATCGCCTTGAGCTCGGTGGTGCGTGCGGAGACGATGTCTTCCAGTTGGCCGAGGTATTCGGTCAGGCGATTTTCAGCATGCCGGCGTTGCTGGATTTCAGTCTCCATGTTTTCAAACTGTTGGTTGGCGACGTTGACCAGTACGCCGATCTCGTCGTGCTCGTGCCCCGGCGGGCAGTCCAGGCGCTCGTGCTTGCGTGAGCTCAGCTCGCGGATAATGCGCACCAGCGGCTTGGTCAGCATCACGTAGAAAAGCGCCAACAGAATGCCGGTGAGGATCAGGCTGCGGGCGAAGCCGTTGAGCAGGGTGATCTCGGCGCGGTGCAGGAAGCGGCTGCCGAACGCGTAGGTGTCTACGTCAAGACGCAGTACACCGAGGGAATCGTTGGGCATGTGGGCGAGGTAGAGCCGATCTTCGAATTGGCGGTTGGCGCCAAACAGGAAGTCGCTGATGGGCCGGTAGGTGCTTTCCTTGCGCGGGCGATGGACATCGGCCAGCACCAAACCGTTGTTGTCGATCAGTTGTGCATGGGTGATGGCGGGGGAGTGCAGCAGGCCCAGCGTCAGTTCCTGGGCCAGCTCGGCGTCGATGTTGTAGGCGATGCGCGAAGCCGGGTTATGGCTGATTTCAATCAGCGCATGTATTTCCCGGTTGATGGAAGCGTCTTCGCTGGCATAATCAATCCCAATCTGTATCAGGCTGAGCAAGGTTCCCAAGACGAATCCGACCAGCACTGTCAGTCTGGCTTGTTTATAAGACAAGCGGTGGGCGAACTTGATATCCATCGGGTGCTGTACCACTTTACGTTTCCTTTCGCCCGGCAAGCATAGCTGAACATCCACAGGCTCAAACTTGCCCGGCATGAATCGATTTTATTCGGTGCAGCCCTGCACGGTCTGCCTCAGGGTTGCCAATACGCCATCTTTTACAAGAACTTGCCAGAGGAATAGTCGTGGATTCTCGATTGAATGCCTTTCTTGAGCGTGCCGACGCGGTACTGGCTCGCCTGGAGCCCTTGTTGCCTGCCCCGCGCGAAGCCGTTGACTGGAACCATTGCCTGGCTGCCCGTTGGCAGCGCGAAGGTCGCAGCGGCTTTTTATTGCCACTGGAAGTCAGCCTGGATATGCGCCTGTCCGACCTGATCGGCGTGGATAAACAGCGCGAACAATTGGCCCGTAACACCCAACAGTTTCTCGACGGCCTGCCGGCCAACCATGCGCTGCTCTGGGGCTCGCGCGGCACCGGTAAATCGTCCATGGTGCGCGCCTTGCTGGCCCAGCACGCCAAGGCCGGGCTGCGCCTGATCGAAATCGAGCGCGATCACCTGGCGGACTTGCCGCGGGTGGTCGAGCAACTGATCAAATTGCCACAACGCTTTGTGTTGTTCTGCGATGACCTGTCTTTCGAAGCCGGCGAGAGCGATTATCGTGTACTCAAGAGCGTACTCGACGGCTCCCTGGAGCAGGCGCCGGAAAACGTCCTGTTGTATGCCACCTCCAACCGTCGTCACCTGGTGCCCGAGAACCAGAGCGATAACGAGAACTGGAAGACCATAGACGGCGAGTTGCATCCCAACGAAGCGGTGGAGGACAAGATTGCCCTGTCTGACCGTTTCGGTTTGTGGCTGTCGTTTTACCCGTTCAATCAGGAGCACTTCCTGGATGTGGTCGAGCACTGGATCGGCGAGTTGGCGAGCAAGGCCGGTCTGCAGTGGCAACGCGATGAAGAGTTGGACATCCTCGCCGTGCGCTGGGCCACCGGGCGCGGTAATCGCAACGGCCGTTGTGCCTATCAGTTCGCCCGCTACTGGGTGGGCCTCAAGTTGTTGGAGCGTCAACCATGATTGATTTGCAACAGGCTGGAACCGGCCTCGATGGCTACGCCATGCTGCATGCGCAGCTGGAATCGCTGTTGGCGGATGAGCGGGATTTTATTGCCAATGCCGCGCAGTTTTCTGCGTTCCTGTTCAACCAGCTGGATGATTTGAACTGGGCAGGCTTCTACCTCAACCGCAATGAAGAGCTGGTGCTCGGGCCGTTCCAGGGGCAGATCGCCTGTGTGCGCATTCCGTTCGGTCGCGGTGTGTGCGGCGCGGCAGCGGCCTCGCGGCAAACCCAGCGGGTGGAAGACGTGCACGCGTTCCCGGGGCATATCGCCTGTGACAGTGCGTCCAACAGCGAGTTGGTCGTCCCGTTGGTCAAGGACGGGCGCTTGATTGGTGTGCTCGACCTGGACAGCCCATCGCTGTCGCGGTTTACCCCGCAGGATCAGGCCGGCATCGAGCAGTTGGCGGCGATTTTCCTGCGGTTGACCGATTGTTGATGGGGTGAGTCTCCTGCAGGAGCGAGCAAGTTCGCTCCTGCAGGCTATCGACAGTCCAGCACGTCCAGTTGCATCTGCAGTATCCTCTCCAGCTCAAGCATGGATTTCTCTATTGCCTTGATGCCCGCCTCGATAACGTGTGGTGTCTCGCGTTCGCCACACGCCTGCTCCAACGCTTCGCATTGTCCGGACAAGGTATCGGCCTGGATGATCCGGGCGGCGCCCTTGATCTTGTGGGCCTGGTCGATCAGGTCGCCGGGCGCGGCTTGCCGTGCCAGCATGGCCATCAGCTCGACCCGATCATTCCGGCTGCTGCTGAGCAACTCCTCGAGCAAACGCCGGCTCAACTGTGGGTCACCGCCCGTCATCGCGTCCAGGCTTTGCAGGGTAAACACGTTGCGGGTGGGCAGCGGATCGACCTGCGCCAGGTGCTGTTCCAGCGCAGTAAGACTGATGGGTTTGAACAGGCAGTCATTCATGCCGGCGTCAAAGCAGCGTTGTTTCTCCTCGGGCTGCGCGTTGGCGGTGAAGCCGAGTATCACGCACGGGGTTTTCTGTTCGCGCTCCTCATACTCGCGAATGGAGTGACTCAATTCGTAGCCGTTCATGATCGGCATATTGCAGTCGGCAATGACCAGGTCGAAGTGTTCCTGGCGCCAGGCCTGGAACCCCGCAGCACCATGATGGGCCGCGGTGAACTGATGCCCCAGGAAACCCAGTTGCTGGCACATCAGCAAGCGGTTGGCCGGATGGTCATCCACCACCAGCACGTTGAGCACTGGCGCCGGCGTGGCCGCGGCCGGTTCGAGCTTGTCTACGGCCTTGACCGGCGGTAGGCTGGTCATCTTCAGGCTGACGTGGACCTGGGTGCCTACCATGGGCACGCTGCTCAGGCTCAATTGCCCGCCCATCATGGCGCACAGGCTGCGACAGATCACCAGGCCCAGGCCGGCGCCGCTCCTGGCCAGGTGCCCGGAGTTGTCGGCCTGGGCGAACGGCTCGAACAGGCGTAGCTGGTCTTCGCGATTGATCCCGATGCCGGTGTCCTCCACTACCAGTTTCATCTCGATCTGTTGAGGTTGCCCGGTCGCCTTCAGCTGCACCTTGATCTTCACCTGCCCGCGTTCAGTGAACTTGATCGCATTGCTCACCAGGTTCGAGAGCACCTGCTTGAACCGCAGAGGGTCGATCAGTACGTCGGTATCCTCGACATCGGGGGTGAACTCCAGCACCAGGCTCAGGGTTTTCTGGCGCGCCAGGCCATCGAACACGCGGACCACCGACTCGATGATTTCGCGCAGGTTGACCCGCTCCGGGGCCAGGCTCAATCGACCGGACTCGATACGTGCAATGTCCAGAATGTCGCCGATCAACTCCAGCAGGTCCTTGGCCGAGTTGTAGGCGACCTCGATCGCAGGGCGATCAAGATGACCCTGATCGGCGCGCTTGAGTGTCAATTCCAGCATGCCAATGACGGCGTTCATCGGCGTGCGGATTTCGTGGCTCATGGTGGCCAGGAACGTGCTTTTCGCGCGATTGGCCTCGTCGGCGCGTTCCTTGGCGGCGCGCAGTTCGTCGAACAACTGGCGCCGTTCGCTGATATCGATCCAGCCGCCAATGATGCCCTGGACCTCGCCCACGGAGTCGCGGTAGGGGAGGATCCAGTGGTAGATCGTGAGTTTTTTCCCGTGCACGTGCAGGGTGCGATCAAGGATCAACGGTTTACCCTCGGCCACTACCCGCTGGTAGTCGGCATGGTACTGCGCCGCCTCCGTCTCAAGGGCCATGCTCATCTGCGTGATGCTTTTGCCGATGACGTCTTCACGCTTGATGTCGAACGTCTGCAGGTAGCTGTCGTTGCAGGTCTGCAGATAGCCGTTGTGGTCGCGTACGTAGATAGGATGGGGCGTTTCATTGACCAGCGCCCGCATGAACTCGAACTGGTCGTTAAGGGCGCGCTCGGCCAGTTTTCGGTGCTTGATCTGGCGCTGCAGGTAGCCGTTCCAGGCCAGGGAAATCAACAGCAGCAGCCCGGTGCCGATGATGATCTGGGCAATTAGGCGATGGTAATTGCGCCAGTAGCCATCGGACGCTGCGTTGTAGCCGCGCCAGCGGCTGTTGATCGCCGCCATCTCATCCGGGGCGATACTCAGCAGTGCCTTGTCCAGGATCGAACTCAGCTCCGTGGCGTGTCGGGACGTCGCCAGGGCAAACGTCGCAGGCAACGTGCCGATGCTGGAACTGATCTGCAGTTTGTCCTGGAATGCCGGAGAAGAAAGCAGGTAGTTGGCGATCACCAAAGGGTTCACTGCGCCGTCGACTTGCCCCTGTGCCAGCAATTCCGATGCCTTGAAGGTATCCCCGGTTTCCACCAGGTTTATCTGGGCAAATGCCTGCTGCAGGAATTTTTCCAGCTGATTGCCCTGGGTAATCGCCAGGCGCTTGCCGGCCAGTTCTTGAAGGCTTGTGGGCGCGCCCGGCTCTTTACGGGTCAGTAATACGTAGGAGTTTTCCAGGTAGGGGCGGCTGAAGTTCAACTGGGACTCGCGCCCGGTACTGGGGGTAATTGCGCCGATGATGTCGGCTGCGCCGGTCTGCACCAGTTGCATCATGTTGGCGACGTCACGCACGTGTTGAATCTCGAAGCGCAGGCCGGTTCGCAGGCGGATCAGCTCCAGCAGGTCGGCGGTGATGCCTCGGAAGTTGCCGTCGGTATCAAAGAACGTCAGGGGGGCGAGGGTTTCATTGACCACCACCTTCACCACGGGGTTGTCCTTGAGCCAGCGCTCTTCGCGCAGGCTCAGTTGCAGCTTGCGGTCGGTCAGCAGAATGTCGCTGCCCGCACTCCAGCGCTTGGCGATGCTGTCACGCTCATAGGTTGATACGCCATCGAGCACTGAGTCGATGATACTCAGGAGAATGGGTTGATCCTTGCGCAAGGCGAAGCTGAACCCGTGGGCCTCGTGCTTGCCGAAGTTGGCCATGCGGATATTTTTCAGGTAGCCCTTGTTGATCATGTAGTGAGTGGAAATGGTGTCGCCCAGGAATACGTCAGCCTGGTCGAATGCCACGGCATTCAAGGCATTTTGATAGGACGGGTAGGCGTGGATGGTCGCCTTGGGGTACAGCGCCTGCACTTCGTCCATGGGCAGGTAATGGTAGACAAGACTCAGGCGTAGGCCGGCCAGGCCGTCGCCAAGGTCGCGGTTCTCACCTTCACGGGTCACCAGTACCGGCTGATCCACTGCGTAGGGCAGTGACAGGACGATGTCGGGATTCGCCGCTTCAAAACCGTTGGCAGACCCCAGAAAATCGATTTCGCCGTTTGCCAGCGCCTGGATCGCGGCTTCACGGGAGGAGTAGCGCAACACGGTGAGCGGTATCGCCAGTGTCCTGGCCAGCAGCCCGGCGTAATCGGCAGTCAGCCCTTCATAATCACGCCCGCTGGAGGTGATGTCGAAGGGCGGATAGTCGGGTGCAGAGGTGCCCAGTATCAGTTCCCGTTTGTTCTGCAGCCACTGGCGCTGTGTCTTGTTCAGGGGGGTGTCCAGTTGAACGGCACCGGCACGCCCCAGCAGGGCATATTGCTCGGGAACAGTTTGTTCGGCAGGCACGGAAGTGCTGAGGCACACCCCGATACTCAATATGATTAGATAGTCCTTTAATCGCCTGGGCATCCGATTTCTCACACTAGCGCGTTACGTTTTGCCATCTCGATAAGTTCTACCAAGGATTTGGCTTTCAGTTTTTGCATAAGCCTTTTTTTGTAAGTGCTGACGGTCTTGTTGCTGAGAAACATGCCCTTGGCGATTTCCTTGTTTGTCCGGCCTTGGGCAAAAAGTTGTAATACCATGAGTTCACGATCGTTGACGACTTTGAACAGTTCAAGCTCTTCATTGTTATCCGTTTCGTTAGTGCTGCCGTTAAGGGCCTGGCTCGGGAAGTAGTTGTAACCTGACAAGACTGCCCTGATGGCACTGAGCAGTTCGCTCAAGTCACCTTCCTTGCACACATAGCCATCCGCGCCGGAGCGCATGCACCGGGTAGCAAAGAGCTTGGGGGTCTGGGCAGTGAGTATCAACGTCTTGGTCGGCGTACTCATTGCGTTGAACCGACACAGCACTTCCAGGCCATCGAGTTTCGGAATGCCGATATCAAGGATAATCAGGTCAGGCTGACACTCCTTGACCATTTGTATCGCATCACAACCGTTATCGGCTTCTCCCACTACTTTATAGCCTTCGTGTTCTAACAACATCCGAATGGCAAGTCGGATGACGGGGTGGTCGTCAATAATAAAAACTGAGTTCATGATCAAATTCCATACAGGCGCAAATAAAGTCGGCACATTAGCTCACATGGCAATGAAGGAGGATGAACTTGATGTGGAACAAACGTAAAACAAGAATAATCCTACATCAAAAAAAGCAAGGGATTACGCTCTGTGAGGTGTTTGTTGTTTGGGTGTAAGAGTTTTGCGTGGGTGGAATTTAAAAGTAACTGGTCGTGAGGGCGCAGCGTTATAAAGAGGCGTTTTCGGATTGCCCGGGTGTTTAACTTCCTACTTTTCTGTTGAACGAGTAAGGCGTGATTGGCGTATGAGTTCATTCAGCTCAAGGTGGCTTAACGGCTTCGACAAATAGCCAAGTAATGGAAAGTTGCGTCGGGATGCCTGGGCCATCAGGTGTTCCAGTTCATTGACGGGCAGGCCGCTGAGCAATATTGCGGACCTTATAAAGCCTCTGCGGTTGGCAATTTCAATCAACTCCAGCCCGGGCAAGTCGGGCAAACATTGATCACAGAGCAGAATATCGAATGGCACGTCGGTTTGTGTCATCAGCCGCATTGCCTGTTCTGCATTCTCGGCCAGTGCCAGGTCGTGGTAGCCATAGTTTCGTAGCAGGCATTGGGTGGCCAGCAATTGAAAGGGGTGATCCTCCACCAACAGGATGCGAAGTTGTTCGAGCATGGTTTTTTCCATGGAATGGACAAGAGCCCTGAAGACGCTCCACCAGGGCGTGTAGTAAGAAGTTAATGGGCCCGCCAGCTATCGGGCGCAGGAGCAGGTCGAAAGACTGCGGTCAGGGCGCGCGATTATTCATCGCGGCGGGGAAGAACTTCGATCAGGCCGCTCTGTTCCGTGCGTAGGGCGATTCTTTGAAAAGTCGCCCTGGCCATCAGCCAGGGCTCCGATTTATTGCGGGCTGGAGCGGCCGGTCATCTCGCGGGCCATCTCGCTGGCGTAGCTGTCAGTCATGCCGGCGATAAAGTCGATCATGCGCAGGAAGGACGCGTGCAATGACCAGGAGGGATCCGGGGCGCTATTGCCCAACAGGTCGAGGATGCGTCGGTTCTTGAACGACGGGGTGCGACCGCCATGTTGTTCCAGGGCCGCGCCGCAGAAGGCATTCAAGAGGATTTCCAGGGTGGTGTAGGCGCCGATCTCATGCAGGGTCTTGCGCTTGTCCTGGAAAATCTTCTTGCGGGCCATGTCCTTGGCATCCAGCACGCAGCGCTTGGCCGGGCCGTGCATATGTTCCACCAGGTCCCCCGGCAGGGTGCCGGCCAGCAGCGCGTCCTGTTGTTCGACGAACGCCCGGGCCGCGGCGTTGGTCAGGTGTTCGATGGCCTTGCCTCGCAGGATCGCCAGCTTGCGTCGCCGGGAATCCAGCGGGCCGAGTTGCCGATAGGTTTGCGGCAAGTCGTCGCCCACCAGGTCCAGCAGCAGTGACTCGACCTCGGCGTATTCCAGCAGCTCCATTTCCAGGCCGTCTTCGAGGTCGATCAACGCGTAGCAGATATCGTCGGCCGCCTCCATCAGGTACACCAGCGGGTGCCGGGCCCAGCGTTGTTCTTCCAACTGCGGCAAGCCGAGCTTCTGGGCGATCTGCTCCAGGATCGGCAGTTCGCTCTGGTAGCAGCCGAACTTGTGTTTCTTGTAGCCCAGGGAGTCGGCGTGGCGGGCGGTCCAGGGGTATTTCAGGTAGGTGCCCAAGGTGGCGTAGGTCAGGCGGGTGCCACCATCAAACTGGTGGTATTCCAGTTGCGTGAGTACCCGGAAGCCCTGGGCATTGCCTTCGAAATTGAGGAAGTCATTGCGTTCGGCGCTGCTCATGTCATCCAGCCAGCCACGGCCTGAAGCTTGCTGGAACCAGTGCCGGATCGCGTCCTCGCCGGAATGGCCGAAGGGTGGGTTGCCGATGTCATGGGCCAGGCAGGCCGACTGCACCACCATGCCCAGGTCGCTCGGGTCGCACCAGTCGGGCAGGGCACTGCGGATGGTCTCGCCCACGCGCATGCCCAGGGATCGTCCCACGCAACTGACTTCCAGGGAGTGGGTCAGCCGGGTGTGGATGTGATCGTTGCTGGTCACCGGGTGCACTTGCGTCTTGCGGCCCAGGCGGCGAAACGCACCGGAAAAGATGATGCGGTCATGGTCTTTGTGAAACGGACTGCGCCCCAGTTCTTCCGGGCTGTGCAGGGGTTTTCCAAGGCGTTCGCGGGTAAGCAGGGTGGGCCAATCCAAGGCGGGTACTCTCCGTGCGGTGAATGACGGCTCCCAGCTTCCCGGTTCAGCCAGGCCTTCGCAAGCGAAAAACTACAGGCCGGCGGCGTCGATATCGATTAACAGCAAGCGCTGACCGTTATCAAAGAATTGTCCGGCAGTCAGGCAGTACTGGTTGGTCGTGGCATCGCGATAGGTTGAGGACAGGGTCAGCCGCCGCTCCTCCCAACCTTCGGCCAGCAAATGATAAAAATACGGACGCCATGACCAGTTGTGGCCCAGGTAGCGGCTGTCGGCTTGCCAGGCGCCCTGGTGCCATTCGAAGTTGGGTGTCAGTTGCGTGCCATGCCGGTCGCACTGGTAAAAACGCAGCAGCCAGGGAAACGCCGGCAATTGCGGCAGGTGGCTCAGCGGTGCGCGGGTGTGGGCCCAGGTTTGCAGGATCTGCATCAGCTCCGCCAGTTGCTGGCGCAGTTGCATGATCCGGCCACGTTCGGCGAGCTTCTGTTGGACATAGCCGGTGCGCAACTGGGCGAAGCGCGGCACGAATGCTTCGGTGTCGAACCAGTCCAGTTGGGCCTGGGCGAACAGGTAGCCCTGGACATAACGCGAACCGCATTCCAGGGCGAAATTCAGTTGGGCCTCGGTTTCCACCCCTTCGGCGATGATCCAGCAGCCGGTTTTTTCCGCCATTTGCGCCAGTGCCCGTACCACCTCACCGCTCGGGCCACCGCGGGCCGCGGCCTGGAACAGGCGCATGTCCAGCTTGAGAATGTCCGGCTGCAAGGCCAGCACCCGGTCCAGCTGCGAATAGCCGGCGCCGAAGTCATCAATGGCAATCCGCGCGCCGGCCTCGCGGTAGCGCTCGACGACTTCGGCCAGGCGCAGGATATCGCCGCCCAGTTCAGTGATCTCGAACACGATGCGGCTCGGGTCGACGTTATGCAGTTGCAATTGCTTCAGGCTCGGCAGCGCCTGGCCCGGGCGCAGGCGGGTGATCCAGCGTGGCGAGATATTCAGGCTGAGGAACCACTCCTGCGGGGCTTCATGCAGGCGGCTCAGGGCATTGTCACGGATCTGCCGGTCCAGGCGGCGCAAGGCCACCGAGGGCGTGCGCGGGTCGGCGAACAGCGGACCCACCGAGCGCAGTTGGCCATTCGCCTGGCGTAGGCGGCCCAGGGCTTCTACGCCGGCGATGCGGCCGGTGGCGGTGTCGATGAATGGCTGGAAGCAGGCGAGCGGTTGCCCGTCGATCACGGGGCCTCCTTAAAAGACCGGAAATAAAAAAGGCCCGGCCCTCAATGGAGAGGGCCGGGCCTGATCTGTTTGCAAGAATGCAGCCAGCACGCTCAACTTTTGCGCGAAGCACCTTGCATGGCCAGTTTGATCAGCGGGATCAGGCCGGCACCCAGCCGCACCAGGCGGGTCATGGTGCCGATTCCGCCGCCCTTGGCGCCTTTGCCGGTGAGAAACCCCAGCAGCGTCACCACGCCCACGCCCCACAGCGGCGCGTGCTTGATGCCAAAACCGTCCTGCCAGCTCTGGCCCATATTGCGAACCTTTTGCAGCGGCAGCATCAGTTGCTGGGACTCGTGACGGATTTCCTGGCGGTGCATTTCCATGCGCAGGCGGATCAACGCCTTGCGCATTTCTCGCCGGGAAGTGTTTTGCGGCAATTCAGTCATGCTCATGGCAGCAGGCGCTCCCGGTCGTTGGCCAGCTCTTCGAGGGTGGCGTGGAACGGCGTGGACTCATCGAACACCGCCGCCTTCAGGCGCAACCCGCAGAATGCTGCGGCCAGTATGTAGAACACACACAGGCTGATAATCCCGGTCAGGCGGTAGGTATCCCACACCAGAATCATCACCAGCGCCGACAAACCCACCAGCAACAGCAAGGCAAACACCAGCGCCAGGCCGGCGAACAGCAACAGGCTGACGGTGCGGGCTTTCTGCTCCTGCAACTCGATGCCGAACAGCTCGACATGGCTGTGCAGCAAACCCAGAACAGCCGCGCCCAGGCGCCGTGAAGTAGAACTTGGGCCCGTGGACGAGCCGGATTCGCCGATAGACATGATTAGCGCCTTGTAGCCAGCAGGCCGATCAAAAAGCCCACGCCGGCCGCAATGCCGACGGACTGCCAGGGGTTGGCCTGCACATAGTCTTCAGTGGCCGTGACCGCCGCCTGGCCGCGTTCGCGCAGGGAGTCTTCGGTCAGTTGCAGGGTTTCACGGGCCTTGAGCAGGCTTTCGTGAATCTTGCTGCGAAGCTCGTCAGCCTGGTCACCGGCGAGGATCGCCGTGTCGTCCAGCAGCTTCTCGGTATCGCTGACCAGGGTTTGAAAATCCGCCATCAGTATTTCTTGAGCAGTCTTTGCCGTTTTTCTGGCCATGGTTATCTCCGTGAGTGGCTGGTCTGTTTACTTCTGGTTTCGAGTCACCGGTGTCGGTGAAGGTTCACTGCAATTGTCTGGTACAGCTTTTGCTTTGCCTTGGTGCGCAGGCCCGAGGCCTTGCGCTGAATCCGGGCGGTTGGGGCTCAAACCCTGAAAAACCTTACCCTAAATAACTAAAACTCGCGGAAAAACCCTGTCGGATTCTGCCTTTTTCAATGATCGCTGCGCCAAAGCGGTTCACGGCCTCAAACGAGGGTCGGATCGTTGGTGCCAATTTAGTGCGCATCATGAAGGTCATGAACTGCTTTGGTGCTTTTTCCTGCATCTGCAGGCCTGCCATCCTCCATGGAAAATTTGCAAAGCGCGGTGGACACCCTCGTCCACAGCTCCAACACGCTGTTCATTCTGATTGGTGCGGTCATGGTCCTGGCCATGCACGCCGGCTTTGCCTTCCTGGAAGTCGGCACGGTGCGCCAGAAGAACCAGGTCAATGCCCTGTCGAAAATCCTCAGTGACTTCGCGATTTCAACACTGGCCTATTTCTTTATAGGCTATTGGATCTCCTACGGGGTGACCTTCATGCAACCGGCGGCGGTGATCAGCGCCGACCACGGCTACGGCCTGGTGAAGTTCTTCTTCCTGCTGACCTTCGCGGCGGCGATCCCGGCGATCATTTCCGGGGGAATCGCCGAGCGTGCACGGTTTGTTCCGCAACTGTGTGCCACTGCGTTGATCGTAGCCTTCATCTACCCGTTTTTCGAAGGCATGGTGTGGAACGGCAACTACGGCCTGCAAGCCTGGTTGCTGGCCACCTTCGGCGCCAGCTTCCATGACTTTGCCGGCAGCGTCGTGGTGCACGCCATGGGCGGCTGGCTGGCGCTGGCGGCGGTGCTGTTGCTGGGGCCAAGGCAGGGGCGTTATCGGGAAGAGCGCCTGGTGGCGTTCGCGCCGTCGAGCATTCCATTCCTCGCGTTGGGCTCGTGGATCTTGATCGTCGGCTGGTTCGGCTTCAACGTCATGAGTGCGCAAACCCTGTCCGGGGTCAGCGGGCTGGTGGCGGTCAATTCGTTGATGGCGATGGTCGGTGGCACGGTAGCGGCATTGGTGATCGGCCGTAACGACCCAGGCTTCTTGCACAACGGTCCATTGGCCGGGTTGGTGGCGATCTGTGCCGGTTCCGACCTTATGCACCCGGTGGGCGCGTTGGTGACCGGCGTGGTGGCGGGCGGCTTGTTCGTCTGGTTCTTCATTGCCGCCCAGGATCGCTGGAAAATCGACGATGTGCTGGGTGTATGGCCGTTGCACGGGCTGTGCGGCGTGTGGGGCGGGATTGCCTGCGGGATCTTCGGCCAGACCGTCCTGGGCGGTTTGGGCGGCGTGAGCCTGATCAGCCAGTTGATCGGCACCGCGCTGGGGGTAGTGGTAGCCCTGGCCGGCGGCTTCCTGGTGTATGGGGTGATCAAGCGCGTTTACGGGCTGCGCTTGAGCCAGGAAGAGGAGTATTACGGCGCGGATTTGTCGATCCACAAGATTGGCGCGGTCAGTCAGGATTGAGGGGCGCGTCCCCTTCGTTCTGGTTGCAGCCATGTAACAGCCGGTACCGGCTCTGGCGCACTTCATCGACACGGCCTTGCACCTGCTGCTCCGACAACCCCAGCAGGATCAACGCATGTGAGGCGAGCATCAGGCTCGACTCCAGCAACTCGGGCACCACTTCAGTGGCGCCGGCGGCTTTCAGTTCGGCCAGCTGACTGTCGTCGCGGGTGCGTACCAGGATCGGCACGGTCAGGTTGATCCGCCGCGCTTCGTTGAGCACGGCCAGGGCGACGTCGCTGTTGTCCACCGCGATCACCACCAGGCGCGCACGTTCCAGGCCGACCGCGCTGAGCAGGGCGCCACGGCGGCAGTCGCCGTAATGCACGGCGCTGTCTTCGGTAGACGCTTCCTGGACTCGCTCCGGGTCGTCATCAAGGGCAATGAACGCCTGTTGTTCACGGTGCAGGAAGCGTCCGATGGACTGGCCAACCCGGCCGTAGCCGCAGATCACCGCGTGGTCGCGCAGCTCGGCATTCAGGGCCGTAATCTCTTCAAGCTGTACTTGCTGGTTGGGCTTGCGGTGCAGGCGCAGGGCAATCGCGGGTGCAGCCCTGAGCAACAGCGGAGTCAATAGCATCGAGCAGAAGGTGGCAGCCAGCAGCAGGCCGCTGATGTCGGCGGGCAGCAGGCGGCTTTGCTGCATTTGCGCCATCAAGGCGAAACAGAACTCGCCGCCCTGGGCCAGCGCCAGGCCGCTGCGCCAGGCGGTTTCACCGTCGCTGCCGCGCAGTTGCACCAATAGCGCGACCACACAGCCTTTGATCAACATCAGCGTGAGGGTCAGGCCGAGAATCAACAGGCTATGACTGACGAACAGTTGCAGGTCGATCAGCATGCCGATGCTGACAAAAAACAGTCCTAGCAGGATGTCGCGAAACGGCCGGATATCGGCTTCGATCTGATGGCGGTAATGGCTTTCCCCCAGCAGCATGCCGGCGAGAAACGCACCGAGTGCCGGGGACAGGCCCAGCAAGTGGGTCAGCCAGGCGGTGAGCAGTACGATCACCAGTGCCAGCAGCACGAACAATTCGGCCGAATGGGACGCCGCCACCTCACGGAACAAACGCGGCAGCAACCAGCGGCTGGCCAGCAGCAGGCCGAGGAACAGCACCACGGTTTTGCCCAGGGTCAGTGGCAATGCCCAGTACCAGGCTTGCTCGCTGTTACCGGCGAACACTGGCACGAGGGTCAGCAGCAATACGGCCACTACATCCTGGAACAGCAATACCCCAATCGCATTCTGGCCATGGCTGCTGAAGATTTCGCCGAGGCTGGTCAGCTCCTTGCTGACGATGGCGGTGGACGACAACGCCAGCCCAGCACCGAGCAACAGCGCGGTCGTCGGCGACAGGCCGAACAGTGCCAGCAAACCGCCCAGCAGCAACCCGCAGCACAGTACCTGCAGGCTGCCCAAGCCAAACACCACCCGGCGCAGGCTGAGCATTTTGTTGAGAGAAAACTCCAGGCCCAGGGAAAACAGCAGGAACACCACACCCAGTTCGGCAAGGTCTGGCAACTCTTCGCTGTCATTGACCCAGTCGAGGGCGGTGGGGCCCACGGCCAGGCCAACACACAGATAGCCCAGCACCGGCGGCAGTTGCAGGCGACGAAACAGCGCAATCACCACCAGGGAGGAGGCCAGGATAATCAGCAGGTTGGCAAACACATGCAGCTCCATTGCAGGTATTACGGGAAAAAAGTCGCGAGAGTCGCTGAATCAGTTATACGCCATGCTGATCTGGGTCAGGCTTTTGCAGTGTCCCGACGCTGTTAGAATAGGTGCCTGATTCTTCTTGGACCCTTTGCCATGCTTCCTGAATGTCAGTTGTTCGGCACCCTGGGCTGCCATCTGTGTGAGATTGCCGAAGCCGAAATCATGCCGTTGGTCGAACACGGCCTGCTGGTGGAGTTGGTGGATATCGCCGATTCCGAGGCCCTGTCTGAAGCCTACGGCCTGCGGATTCCGGTGCTGCGCCGGGTGGACACGGGCGCGGAGCTGGAGTGGCCGTTCGACGAAGCGCAGGTAGTGAACTTTCTTAGCTAGCACTCGGCGATGGCGAGTTCCCGATTATTCGGTTACTGTATGTTTGTACAGCGATTGAATGAGAGGGAACGCCCGTGGTGAATGTTGAACAACTGAAAAGCAGCGTCAATCGCATGTCCGCCGACGTCGTGCGCGACGCGGTGAACGAGCTGCGCCTCGATGGCCTGGTCACGGAAGGCAAGACGCCGTTTAACAAAGTGCATTTCAACACCTGCTTTGCCGAGATCGAGGCGCTGTTCCAGCGCGCGGGTTATCACAAGCAGCTGGATGTGGTGGGTTACCAGGGCTTGCTGTATGCGCTTTACGACCCGGGCCGCTGGGAAGCGGTGGATGTGCTGCGCTGGCTCAAGGAATTCACCGAGGCGGCCAGTGCGTCACCGGTGTTGCGCGCGGAATTGGCCAAGGCCTGAATCTGTGCTGGGCCTGATCCGGCTGCATGCGGGATAATGCGCGCCTGTATGTCCACGTCTTGAGCCTGCCATGTCCGTTTTTTCCGCTGCCCAGCACCAAGCCAGCACCTTGTACCTGCCGCCAGGCGCCTGGGCCACCGTGCTGGATTGCCTGTGTGAGCACTTCCAGGCCATCAGCCGTGAGCAATGGCTGGACCGCATCGCCCGGGGCAGGGTACTGGACATCAATGGCACTCCCATCAATCAGGACCTCGCCTACCGCGAAGGCCTGTGCATCTACTACTTTCGCGAAGTACCGAACGAGAAAGTGATCCCGGTGCAGGAGACCATCCTCTACGCCGATGAACACCTGGTGGTGGCCGACAAGCCGCATTTCCTGCCGGTCACGCCTGCCGGTGAATACGTCGAGCAGACCCTGTTGCGGCGTTTGATCCGTCGCCTCGACAACCCGGCGCTGGTGCCGCTGCATCGCATTGATCGGCATACCGCAGGGCTGGTGCTGTTTTCGGCCAACCCCCAGACGCGCTCGGCGTATCAACAGCTGTTTCCCACGCGCAAGATCGACAAGTTCTACGAAGCCATTGCCCCTGCATTGCCTGGGCTGACCTTTCCGCTGGTGCACAAAAGCCGGCTGGTGGATGGCGAGCCGTTCTTTCGCATGCAGGAAGGCGAGGGGGCGAGCAACACCGAGACGGCGGTCGAGGTGCGGGAAAAGAATGGCGACCTGTGGCGCTATGGCCTGTTTCCGGTGACCGGCAAGAAGCATCAGTTGCGGGTGCACATGACGGCCCTGGGCGCGAGTATCTGCAACGACCCGTTCTACCCCGACGTTATCAAGGATGCCGAGGACGACTACGCCAACCCGCTCAAGCTGCTGGCCCAGGGGGTGCGTTTCATCGACCCGGTCACCGGCCTTGAACGCGACTTTCGCAGCGAGATCAGCCTGGACTGGTAAACCCCAGCAACGAAAAAGCCCGCATTACGCGGGCTTTTTTGTATCTGGCGTTAAGACTTACAGGTCTTTAACGGTGCGAACCTGATCCTTGTTGATCTGGGTGCGCTTGCCATCCAGCTGTTCGAATTCGTAGAAGCCGGTGGACTTGTCGAATTTAGGAGTGTCGACGGCCTGGATTTCGCGACCGTCATTCAGGGTGATCACTGTCGGCGAGGCGCAACCGGCAAGGGTAGCGAGGCCCAGTGCAAGCATGAGAGCGGCGATGGTCCGTTGAGTCATGAGTTTGTCTCCGAGAGAATGCTTTGTTGAGTACTGACCTTGTGACGTGTGTAACGTCGGCAAAGTTCCTTGTTCGACGCTCATTCTGACACGCTGGGCGGGCGGTGCAACAACTCCGGTGTATTGAGGTTGGCCAGGCGCGGATCGTCGGCGGGGCAATCCAGGGCCTTGGCCCCCAGCGCCTGCATGATCTGGCGCGGGCTGCGCTCGCCGGCTGCCCAGGCCCGCTCGAAGGGCTCGCGCAGCGAAGTGGGGATCACGCAGAGCAGCGGTTCCCAGAAATCGCCGTGGCGCACCATCACCGGCAGCAACGGGTTTTGCTGCGCCGTACTGCGCAGGTCGGCGAGCAATCGTGCATCGATCTGCGGCACATCGCACGGCAATACCAGCAGATGCCCATGCTGCGCCACCGCCAGTCCTGCGCGAATGCCGGCCAGTGGCCCTGGAAAGTCGGGGCTGTCATCGCCTACCAATCGGTCGGCGTAGGCCGCATACTGCGCCTGGTTGCGATTGCAGGAGATGATCAGGTCGTCGGTCAACGGCCGCACCAGGCGATGCAGGTGCGCAATCAGTGGCTGCCCGTGCCAGTCCAGCAGGCCCTTGTCGAGGCCGCCCATGCGCTGGCCACGACCGCCGGCCAGCAAAAGGATCGAGCAGGGCAGTGGGGAAGAATGGCTTGGCATGACGGCTCCTGCGGGCAGTGAAATGGGGGGCTGTGATATAACATCGGGCTGTTCCTTCGACAACCGGACCGAGCCATGAAAGCCAAGGCTGATGCGCCCTTTGTACCCCTGAATATCGCTGTATTGACGGTCAGCGACACCCGCACCCTGGAAACCGACACCTCGGGCCAGGTCTTCGTCGACCGCCTGACCGCCGCCGGTCACCTGCTGGCCGAGCGAGTTTTGCTTAAAGATGATCTGTACAAAATCCGTGCGCAAGTGGCGCACTGGATTGCCGAAGACGTGGTGCAGGTGGTGTTGATCACCGGCGGCACCGGCTTCACCGGCCGCGACAGCACTCCGGAAGCGGTGAGCTGCCTGCTGGATAAACAGGTGGATGGTTTCGGCGAACTGTTCCGGCAAATCTCCGTGGCCGATATCGGCACCTCCACCGTGCAATCCCGTGCCCTGGCCGGCCTGGCCAACGGCACACTGGTGTGCTGCCTGCCGGGCTCCACCAACGCGGTGCGCACCGGTTGGGACGGGATTCTCGCCGAGCAACTGGATAACCGTCACCGCCCGTGCAACTTCGTCCCGCATTTGAAACAGGCCGAGCCCTGTGAATCCCGTGGGTAAGCCGGGCAAGACCGGCGCGTTGATGCCGGTGGAAGACGCCCTCGAACAATTGCTGGCGATGGCCGAGGCAGCGCCGATTCGCGAGCCGGAAACGTTGCCGCTGGCCGAGTGTGATGGTCGGGTGCTGGCCCAGGCGTTGATCTCCACGCTGGACTTGCCGCCCTGGCCCAACAGCGCCATGGACGGATACGCCCTGCGCCTGGCGGACTGGACCGGTGAGCCACTGGTAGTCAGCCAGCGCATTTTTGCGGGCACGGCACCCGAGCCCTTGGCTGCCGGTACCTGCGCGCGGATCTTCACCGGAGCCCCGGTACCGGAGGGCGCGGACTGCGTCGAGATGCAGGAAAACGCCGTGGTCCATGCCGATCAGCGGGTGAGCTTCACCGAAGCGTTGCAGGTGGATCAAAACATCCGTCCCCAAGGCCAGGAAACCACGGTGGGCGAGTGGGTGTTGCCAGCAGGTACACGCCTGGGCCCGATCGAGTTGGGCCTGGCGGCTTCACTGGGTCGTGATCGGCTGGAAGTGGTACGACGCGCCCGCGTGGCTGTGCTGTCCACCGGCGACGAGTTGATCGAGCCGGGCCTGCCGCTGGGGCCCGGGCAGATCTACAACAGCAATCGCCGAGTGCTGTGCAGCTGGCTGGAGCGCCTGGGCTGCGAAGTGGTGGACGCCGGGATCCTGCCGGATGACCTGGAACAAACCCGCGAACGCCTGGGCGCATTGGGCTCGGTAGACCTGATTCTGTCCACCGGCGGTGTGTCGGTGGGCGAGGCGGATTTTCTCGGGATTGCGCTGCGGGAAGAAGGGGAGCTGGCGCTGTGGAAGCTGGCGATCAAGCCGGGCAAGCCGCTGACGTTCGGGCATTTCCGTGGTGTACCGGTGATCGGTTTGCCGGGCAATCCGGCGTCGACGCTGGTGACCTTTGCCTTGCTGGCGCGGCCTTACCTGTTGCGCCGCCAGGGCGTGGAAGACGTGCAGCCGCTGTGCATTGAAGTGCCAGTGGGGTTTGTCTGGCCCAAGCCGGGGAATCGCCGCGAGTATTTGCGCGGGCGGCTGGAGCAGGGCAAGGCGATCATCTACCGCAACCAGAGCTCGGGTGTGCTGCGTAGCGCGGCGTGGGCCGAAGGTTTGGTAGAAGTGCTGGAGGGGACGACGCTGGAGATCGGTGACCGGGTCAACTTCATTCCGCTGAGTGAAGTGTTGAACTGAGCCCGATCTATCAAACAATGAAGATCAAAATGTGGGAGCGGGCTTGCTCGCGAAAGCGGTGGATCAGTCACCCGATGTATTGACTGACCCTCTGCATTCGCGAGCAAGCCCGCTCCCACATTTGATTTGTGTTCATCCTGCAATTACGGCAAGTCGCGACTCGCGTAAAACGCACTCAACACCTTCACCAGGTGCGCCAGGTCGTGGCTGCCGCACAGCTCGCGAATCGAGTGCATCGCAAACGTCGGCAAGCCGATATCCACGGTGCGCACGCCCAGGTGGCTGGCGGTGATCGGGCCGATGGTCGAGCCGCAACCCATGTCGCTGCGAACCACAAAGCTTTGCACCGGCACTTCTTCGGCCATGCACAGGTGGCGGAAGAACCCGGCGGTTTCGCTGTTGGTGGCGTAGCGCTGGTTGCTGTTGACCTTGATCACCGGGCCGGCATTGAGTTTCGGGCCGTGGTTGGCGTCGTGCTTCTCGGCGTAGTTGGGGTGCACGCCGTGGGCGTTGTCGGCAGACACCAGCAGCGACTTCTGGATAGTGCGTACGAACTCATCGCCCTCGGGCAGCAGGCGACGCAGGGTCTGCTCCAGCATCGGGCCGTCGGCACCGCAGGCGGAGCACGAGCCGACTTCTTCGTGGTCGTTGCAGACCAGCACGCAGGTTTCATCGGTTTCGGCGGTGAGCAGGGCTTGCAGGCCGGCGTAGCACGACAGCAGGTTGTCGAGGCGGGCACCGGCGATAAAGTCGCCATTGAGGCCGATCACGGCCGCGCTCTGGGTGTCGTAGAAGCTCAGCTCATAGTCGAGCACCACGTCAGCGTTCAACCCGTGTTCACGAGCCAGTTGCTCGGTCAGCACTGCGCGGAAGTCCACGCGCTCGTCACCGGCGAACTGCGCAAGGATCGGCGGCAGTTCGGTCTGGGCATTGATCGCCCAACCCTGGTTGGCTTCACGGTTCAGGTGAATGGCCAGGTTGGGGATGATCGCGATGGGCAGCTTGAAGTCGATCAGCTGGCTTTCGACCTTGCCGTCGCGGCGGAAAGTGACGCGGCCGGCCAGGGACAGATCGCGGTCGAACCACGGCGCCAGCAGCGCGCCGCCGTACACTTCCACACCCAGTTGCCAGAAGCCCTGGCGTTGCAGTTCAGGCTGTGGCTTGACCCGCAGGCACGGGCTGTCGGTGTGGGCGCCGACCAGGCGGATGCCGCCTTGCAGGGGCGAGTGGCGGCCGAGCTTGAAGGCGATGATCGAGGAGTCGTTGCGGGTCACGTAGTAGCGCCCGTTGGCCTCGGTGGTCCAGGTCTCGCGCTCGTCAAGACGCTGGAAACCGGCCGCTTCCAGGCGCTGTGCAAGGGCGGCGGTGGCATGGAACGGGGTAGGGGAGGCCTTGAGGAAGTCGATCAGGCCTTGGTTCAACTCTTCGCGCATAAGTAGCTCCAGACAGCAATGGCGCGAGTTTACCGTCCGACGGGATAAGTGCACAGAACAAATGTGGGAGCGGGCTTGCTCGCGAATGCGGTGTGTCAGTCGCCGAATGGGCTAACTGATCCACCGCATTCG